>JBFWYF010000688.1:0-4518 GCA_050186685.1 Pirellulaceae bacterium | reverse complement strand
AAAAAACAAGCCTGCTGGACGCGAAGCAGGCTTATTCCCGCAGTCAAATCGACGCAACTATTCGCCGGTGTAGGGCAAGAGGGCCATGAACCGCGCCCGCTTGATTGCCTTGGAGACCGCATGCTGTGAGACGGCCGAACAGCCCGTTTTGCGGCGGCTGACAATCCGCCCGTGCCGATTGATCAGCTTTTTCAGCAAGTCGATGTCCTTGTAGTCGACGTACATCGGGCGCGGCCGCTTGCCGCCAACGGCCAACGGATCTTTCTTTTTCGTCTTCGGCCCGGTCTTCTTTCGCTTCCGGGGTTTTGCGGGAAATGCCATATTCGCTCTCGACTTCCTCGAACCTAACTCGCGTCCCTATCGTGACAAGCCGTGATTGTACGTACGCATCGCTCCAACGCAAGGTCAGGGCCGGAAGATCTGCGGAGAGCCGGCGCTGGGGGTGGGAAAAAGGGGGCCAGGCGTGCGTCGTGCTGCGGCATCAGGGCGTGCGTTGCCGCAGCATCTGGGTGAATACCTGGCCCCCGGTTGCAGCCAACCCCTGGCCGTTTAAAAATTTAGCTCCCCTCGGGGAAGCTCCTGGCCGATGCTACTCGGCCGACCGCAGGAAAACGTAGCGCTTGGACCCTTCGCGGACCACCTGCATCCGAACACCCTCCTTCAAGTCGGCACGGGAGATGATGTTCCGGAACTCACGCAAGCCGTCCACCGGCTGCCCGCTAATGGACACAATAATGTCGCCCCGCTCCAACTGAGCCCGATCAGCCAGGCTGCCTGCCTCGACCTGCAAGACGACGACTCCTTGGCGACCTTGGTATCCCAGCTCTTCCGCCACGGCTGGAGTCAGCGATTCGACGCTCAATCCCAGCTTATCGGCACCCGTCGACTCCCCTGCGGTGCTGCTTAATGCCGCCACGTCCTCGCTCTTGCGTTCGCCGACAGTGAAAGACACCTCCCGCTCCTTGCCTTCGCGGAACACGTTCAGCTTCGCTTGGCTGTCGGGAGCCAAGCTTGCTACGCCCAGGCTCAACGCGCTGGGCGTCGTGACCTGGTTGCCGTTCAGCTTGGTGACGATATCGCCCTCCTTCAAACCCGCCTTTTCTGCCGGACTATCCGGAACGATGCTGGCCAGCAGCACGCCTCGCGACCCCTTGTAGCCAAACGACTGAGCCAAGTCGGCATTCAAAGGCTGAATCGCAGCGCCCAGCCACCCTCGCACCACCGTTCCGGTCTTGATGATGCTCTGCGAGATGTTCTTCGCTAACTGACTGGGAATGGCGAACCCGATCCCGACGTTGCCGGTGCCGCCCCGCGAGAAGATGGCCGTGTTAATCCCGATGACCTCGCCGCGTAAATTGACGAGCGGTCCACCGCTGTTGCCCGGGTTGATGGCCGCATCCGTCTGAAGAAAATCTTCATAGCCACCTTGGCCGATGATTCCCGTCACACGGCTCTTGGCACTGATGATGCCCGCCGTCACGGTCTGCTGGAGACCGAAAGGACTGCCGATCGCCAACACCCACTGGCCGACCTTGGTCTCGTCGGAATTCCCCAGCTTCGCGGGCGTCAGCCCCGAGACATCGATCTTCAGCACCGCCAGATCCGTGCTCGGATCGGTGCCCACGATCTTGGCCGTAACTTCGCGATCGTCATAGAGTGTCACCGTGACTTCGTCCGCGCCGCTCACGACATGGTTGTTGGTCAACACATAACCGTCCTCGCTGACGATGACGCCGCTCCCCAGTCCTTCCTGTTCCTGCGGGGCGCTCGGAATGTCTCCGAATCGATCCAACATGTCGTCCTCGAAGAACCGGCGGAACTCATCCGGAATTCCCGGCGGCAACTGTTGCATGGACCGGCGGCGCTGCTGCATCCGCGGCGCACGCAGCACCTTGCGGGTACTGACACTGACCACCGAGGGCTTCATCGCGTCGGCAACGGTATTAAAGGCATCGGATAAGGCATCGATCTGGTTCAGCTGGCTACGCGTCGGCAGGGCTCCCTCGGCCGCCTGCCCCCCAGCAGAGTTCCAGAAAATCGCCCCCCCCACGGCCGCAGACAACACCGCAGCCCCCACTATTGCGTTCGATCGTGTCAGCATGCTTGGTCTCCTCTCTATCAATTACTGTTGCCACCCCGCTTGGCGTCTTGCGAACAAAAATCGTTCCCAAACTCCTCGCAGGGGAAGTCGCAAGACTTCCGACTCCTCGTAGCGGAAGTCGCGAGACTTCCGATGTCCGGAACGACTAGCGCTGCGAAATCCCGTGCACCTTCCCCTGGTCTTTCATGCGGCTACTCGTTGAATCCGTACCCGCAGGCGAGGCTCGAGCGAAGTTCCTCGTCGCCCGCGGTTGGGATTAAACGACTTCTCCGCGTCGGAAAAAAATCGCCGCCGGCAGGGCCGGCGGCGATGACTCACGATATCGTCTTCGAATACTAACCCTTCACCTGGATCCGCTTCGGAAGGACGGTTTCCGCCTTCGGTACATGGACGTGCAGCACGCCGTCCTTGTATTCGGCGTCGACCTTCTCCACGTCCACATCCGCTCCCAGGGCAATCACCCGGCGGAACTGGCCGTAGCACCGCTCAACTCGGTGGAAGGTCTTCCCTTTCTCTTCGGATTCGTGCTTGCGCTCACCCGTGATCCAGAGCTGGCCTTCCTTGAACTCGATGTTGAAATCGTCCGGCTTCATCCCGGGCAGATCCACGGAGACCTCGTAGCCCTTGTCGGACTCCGCAACATTCATGCTGGGGGTGAAGTAGCCGCGTTCACGACCCTCCCAATCTCCCAGATGCTGCATGAGCCGATTGACCTCGCGGCCTACCTCATCGAACAGTGTCGGAGCAAACTGATTCCAGCGTCCTAATGCGCGCGACATAGCTTTGTCCTCCCCAATAGATTTGGCCTCGTATCTGAACCGCACGAAGCAGGCTGGCTGCCTCGTCGTGTGCCACCTTGTCTGGCGATGGGATACCAGGCAAAGCAAAGTGTGTGCCAGCTGGCGGATTGCATTGCAGGTGGACATGGAAGGTCCAGTGCGATAAGCGGTTGCGCCGAGCATTCGAGTGCCGACGGCCAACGCCACCGTGTTCAACATCCCCTCCGTTCTGTCACTTTGACATGTCTCGTCAGGCAGCCGTCTCCGCGAGGGACAAGTCGACAGGCCGCCCCGCGTTTTGGCGGAAATTGGACCGCGTGCGCCTGACGCCGGAACAGCTCTCCGGCGAGTTGGCCCGGGACAACCGCTGCCACTCGCAGAGCCGAGCGATTTTTTCGAGTTTTTCTGCCGAATTTGTTCCAAGCTGCCGAGATAAGAGAGGCGCCTCGTTCTTTTCTCGCGCCCTTCGGCTTGCGCCAACCTTCGGCCGCTATCAGGAACGTGATCATGCGTATCTTATCTGCCACCGTGGCTCTGGCTTTCGCGCTCGTCGTGCCGAGTGTCGCCGCTGCCGAAGACATCGGGAGCGCGTTTGTTCTGCCGCCGGGGACCGCGAACAAGGCGGCGGCCGATTCGCCGGCTGCTGTCCCTTTGCGCCCGGCCGTGCTGGCGAACCCGCTGCGCGGAGAAGAGCCGGCCGCAGCCGCGGTCGAGGCGTCGACGGCACCCGTTGCGCGCCTCGCCGAGCGCACGATAGCTCCAGTCGAAACGCCCGCCCAGAAGTCATTGAGCGAACTACGAAGCCACCTGACCGGGAGCGACCCTTTGCAGGCCATGCTGGCCGTCCAGGAATTGGGGCGTCTGGGCGAAGCGGGGGCGGAGGTCCTGGTCGAGACATTGGCGGCTGCGAAGCGTCCGTCTTCGGCTGTCATCTATGCGACCTTGCGAGCCCTCGAGTCGATGGGCCCCGCCGCGGCGCCGGCACTTGGCCGATCGGTCGCGACGGAACACTTCGACGGCATGTTGGCGCGTGTCCTGCAAAACTTGGGACCTCAAGCCGCGCCAGCCATTCCGGCGCTGACCGAGGTCTTGAACAACTCAGCGTCTACCGCGGACCAGAAACGGTCGGCTGCGTCGGCGTTGGCTGCGATCGGCACACCGGCCCGGTCGACCGCTGTTTCCCTGTTGGACCAGTTCGAGCGGACCTCGGAGGTGGACCTGCAAACCACATTCCTCGAAGCGGTGGGGCAGTTGGGAGACGTGCCCGCCGATCGCCTGCCCGGCTTGCTGGCGTGTTTGACCGATGACGAGCGACCGGACGAAGTTCGCCTTGCCGTCGCCACGATTCTGGCCCGCCAGGCGCAGCCGTCTCCCGTGCTGCTCCCGTCGCTGCTGGGATTGTTGCATCCATCACACGACAGCGAAGTATGTCGGCGGTCGGCGGAGATCGCCGGTCAGTTGGGACCCGCCGCGGTCGAGGCCAAACCAGCCTTGATGGGGTTGCTGACTCATGAGACGACCGACGTACGGGCGGCCGCGGTGAGGGCGCTGGGTTCCATCGCCGGATCATCACCGGACTGCGTGGGGGCGCTGGCCCGGGCGGCGCAGTCGGACCCGGATCCGATCGTGCGGCAATCG
>JBFWYF010000687.1:0-4522 GCA_050186685.1 Pirellulaceae bacterium | reverse complement strand
ACGGCTCGCGCGGTGCGGTTCTCACGTTCGGCCCGCTCACGTTCCTGTTCGGCCCGTCGCTGCTCCTGCTCCGCTCGTTGCCGCTGCTCGATCGCTTCGCGCTCCCCCTGCTCGGCGCGGGCACGTTCGGCAAAGGCGAGACGTTCGGACCGGCGAGCCTGAATCGCCAGCATCGTGCTGACGGCCGCCGCGGCGGCCAGCATGACGAGAAAAGTGGCTACCACCGTCATCGCCGCACGGTTCTTGCGATACGCCTTCCGCATCCGATAGGCATATGTGGGCGGGCACGCTTCGACCGACTCATCCGCCAGGTACCGCTGAATATCGCGCGCCAGGCCGTTGGCCGTTTCGTACCGCCGCGTTCGATCTTTCTCCAGGGCTTTCATCACGATCCAGTCCAACTCGCCTCGCACGACGCGGCCGAGCTGCGCTGGCTCGATGCGCCGGGCAGCCGCAATCTGTGCCCGCGTATTGACCGTACTGAGCCGGGTGCTCGGCCGCTCAGGCTCTTCTTCGCGGATCATGCGCAACATTTCGTCGAACGCAGCCGCCTTAAGCCGCGAGCAATCGAGCGGTGTCGTTCCTGTCAGCAACTCATAGAGCAGGACGCCCAGCCCATACACGTCGCTGCGCGTGTCGATATCAAGCTGATTGAGTTTGGCCTGTTCCGGCGACATGTATTCCAGCGTCCCCACGACCGACCCAAAGGCCGTGAACAGTGTTTTCTCGGTCAGCTTCTGGCTGGTCGCCTTGGCCACGCCAAAGTCGATCACCTTTGGCACTGGCTTGTCATCGTACATGGCGACGAGCACATTACTTGGCTTGATGTCGCGATGAATGATGCCCTTTTGATGTGCGTGCTGTATGGCCTGGCAGACCGGCACAAACAGCTCCAGGCGCTCGCGCAGGGTGAGCTGGTGCTCGTCGCAAAATGTCGTGATTGGAATCCCCTTCACCAACTCCATGACGAAGAACGGCCGACCTGACAGCGTGGTGCCGGTATCGAGTACTTTGGCGATGTGAGGGTGATCCATCATCGCGAGCGCCTGCCGCTCGGCTTCGAATCGAGCTAAGACGGCCTTGGAATCCATACCCTCGCGGATGATCTTCAGAGCGACCATCCGTCGAATCGGCACTTCCTGCTCGGCCATATAGACCGCGCCCATGCCACCTTCACCCAACTGCTGCAGCAGCTTGTAGGGCCCCACGCGGCTGCCCGCCGCCTCGGCCGCTGTCCCGTCACTCGTCGGTTCGCCCGCGGCCGGGCCCGTCATGAAGGTGCCCGGCTGGTCGTGTGCCGCCAGCAACTCCTCCACCGAACGTCTCGCGGCTGCATCATCGCCGCAGGTGGCGTCCAAATACGCGGCCCGCTGTGCCGGATCCGCAATTTCGAGCGCCGCGAGGAAAACCGATCGCTCGTTCATGTACGCAATCTCCCAGATTCGCTGCGCCGCGTTCGGCATGTGGCTGTGGGTTTATGACGACGTGTCGCACATGAATGCGAGAACGGGCCGCAAACCCCGCCACTTTTCTGGAGACTTTTTGAAAACGTCCGTCGGAGCTCACGGCCGCTCGATGGCCCGTCGCAGCCATGCCCGGGCAAAAGTCCACAGTCGTTCGGCCGAACGGAGCGGTAAACCCATTACTTTCGCGACTTCGGGCATGCTCATGCCGACGAAGTAACGCAGCTTGACCAATTCGGCGGCTTGCGCATCGACGGACGCCAGATCCGCCAAGGCTTCGTCGACGGCGAGCAGCTCTTGCGGCCGCGCGATGCTGGCCGCGTCTGCGACGTCGTAGTCCGCTCGCTGCCGCCCTCCGCCATACTTGATGGAGCCTTTCCGACGCGCCGACTCGACGAGAATCCGCCGCATCGCTTCCGCGGAAGCAGCGAAGAAATGCCCGCGATGGTCCCAACGCTTGGCGTCGGCCGCCCCAACCAGCCGCATATAGGCTTCATGGACCAGCGCCGTGGGTTGCAACGTATTCCCCGGTGATTCGGCGGCCAATTTTGCGGCTGCCAGTCTGCGCAATTCGTTGTACACCAGCGGCAGCAGCTTCTCCGCCGCCTGTGGATCACCCTGCTCAATCTGCGACAAGATGAGCGTTACATCAGACATGCCGCCCAGGATAGCCAGCACACAGCACCTCGGCCAGATCCGAGCGGGCCCAGGATGCGGTGAGTGGCTGCTGTCCGATTCACGCTCCGTAGTGTGGCTCGGTCGTGGAGACTCTTAGCTATCAACTCGGCGAGGTTGCTGAGGCACGCCGGACTTGTCGATGGTTGTCACGGTCGTACGGGAGGACGAGTCAGCAGTTGTTGGTCGTTGAGCCACCGTTCGCACGCGTCGGTCCACTGTCCGTAGGGGCGGTCCGAACCCCGTACTCCGAAATCGTGTGTCGTGCTGGCGTAGACGTGTAACTCCACGGGATTGCCGCTTTGTTGCAGGGCCAGGTACATCGCCACGCTGTGGCTCGGGGGACTGATGGGGTCCCGACTGCCATGCACCAGGAAGACGGGTGGGACATTCGCCGGCACGCGCATCCAGGGGGCCAGTTCCAGGCTGTCCTTTGACTTCAGGAATCCAGAGTAGGCCGCCACCGCAAAGTCAGGACGGCAACTTATCTCGTCCGTGGCATCGAGAGCCGCGTAGGACGGGCGATCGAATTGGGTCGCCGTGGCGAGCGCCAGGTGTCCGCCAGCGGAAAAACCGATCACGCCGATTCGATTGGGCTGGAGTTCCCACTCCCGGGCATGCTGCCGGACCAGGCGGATTGCCCGTTGAGCGTCCTGCAACGGCCGTCGTGCCGGTTCCGATTTACTTTCGTCCGGACGCCGTGGGACACGATACTTCAAGATGATTCCAGTAATGCCGTGGGCGGTCAGCCAGCGGGCGACTTCCTCGCCTTCGAGTTCCCAGTACAAATCCCAATAGCCGCCGCCTGGGAAGATAAGCATCGAAGTGCCGGTGTCTGTCGACGCGGCCGGGCGATAGATCGTCAGCGTGGGCCGAGTCACATCGGTGATCAGCCGCGTCGGCTGTGTGACCTCGACTTTGTCCCGCGACAAGGTGGGGGACATCCGCTCGCGTTCCGCGCCGATTGTGCCAGGCTCGTCAGGCGGCTTGTTCGGCCACACCTCCACGATGCGCGGCGCGGATTCCTGGTCACTGGGACTGGGACTGGGGCGGAGGCGTTCCTGACCTTTTGCAAATCGGACTGGCATCTCCTCGGATCGCCAGCGGAGAAACTCTTTCTCGGCGGCGTCACGGCCTGCCGCGTCCGCGGCTCGCGCGGGAGGGATTTCAATCTCCGCCAGCGTGACAGTGGACGCGGCTCGCTCGACCGTACGAAGTTCACCGGCGCTCGCGATCAATGTGACTCCGACATTGGCTTCGATCACAGGCAGGTTCGTTTCGCGAGCACGTGAAAGGACCGCTTCATCCTGCGCACGCGCCGTCGATCCGTACGACGGGATGACCAGAAACTGAGCGCCGTCCAATTGCGGGATGCGGGCTAGCAGAGGATTCCACCGGTCGTTGCAGATCAGGATTCCACAGCGACCGTAAGGAGTATCGAAGGCCCGGCTCGCATGTCCGAGCCGATTGAACCACCAGTCGGGGTGGTAGCCTTCCGCGAACTGCATCTTGTGATATTTGCCGCGGATATCCCCAGCGTGGTCGATAAACACCGCTGCGTTGTAGACGTCGGTGCCGATCAGTTCCGCAAATCCAAATACCAGGCACAGTCGCAGCTCGCGTGCGACCGCCTGAAATCGTTGAATGACGGGGTGGTCAACCGGAATTGCCACGTCCCGCATTCGTTCCGGGGCGATGTCGCCTTGGAGGATCTGATTGACGATGTATCCGTCGAGTGCCCCTTCCGGGGCCACCGCAATCGCGGCACCGCGTGCTGCGGCCTCGCGGAAGGCCGTCTCGAGCCGATCGGCATTACCCTTCAAATCGAGCTTTGCGGGCACGAACGAGATCGCGGCGACCGCGACCTTACGGGGCTCTTCACCCAGGCCGAGGCGTGGTGTCCAGGCCACACCGGCTACCCATCCCAGCACCACGACAATCAGGATCTTCGCGAGCTTCATAGCGACCTCCTCGTCGCCATGATAAGCGATGGGCAACGACCATGCGGCGCACGAAAGCCATTTAACTCGCAGCGGAGGAGACGTCTGAAATAGTGGAAACCCCGCTTTCCTCAAGAGCCATTCGCCGTTGACCCGATACACCAAGTGACCGATAATTCTCCGCACTTCTACTGTTCTGCGGTGATCGTCTGATCACCAGTCCGATCAAGACCATTCACGATGCTTCGACGCCTTGCCACCTTGCTTGCTCTCTTGCCAGTGCTGTTTCACAGCATGCTGGGGTGCTGCTGGCATCACTCACACGAATCGGGATGTGTGGCAGGAATTGGACGACTTGTCGGGAAGTCCACGGCCGAACTCTTGACCCTGGCGGATCATTCGGGTTGCGTGGGTCATCATCACGACGGGGACGCGAGCGTTTCC
>JBFWYF010000686.1:0-4533 GCA_050186685.1 Pirellulaceae bacterium | reverse complement strand
AGGCGTTGACGCTGCTGGTCGTCAACAAGCTGCGCGGCGTGCTGAACGTATGTGCCGTCAAGGCGCCGGGCTTTGGCGATCGCCGCAAGGCGATGCTGGGCGACATCGCGGTGCTGACCGGTGGAACGCTGATCAGCGAAGACATTGGCTTGCAGCTCGAAAACCTTCAGCTCAGCCAGCTGGGCCGGGCGAAGAAGGTGACGGTGGACAAGAACGACACGACGTTGGTCGAGGGTGCGGGTGACCGCAAGGAGATCGACAAGCGGATTCAGCAGATCCGCAATCAGATCGACCAGACGGAGAGCGAGTACGACAAGGAGAAGTTTCAGGAGCGGCTGGCGAAGCTCGCCGGCGGTGTGGCGGTGATTTCGGTCGGTGCCGAGACGGAAGCCGACATGAAGCAGAAGAAGGCCCGAGTCGAAGACGCGCTGCACGCGACCCGCGCCGCGGTGGAAGAGGGCATTCTGCCGGGTGGCGGCGTAGCGTTGGTGCGTTGCCGCGAGGTGCTGGAAAAGCTGCGCGGCGCCTTGAAGGGGGACGAGAAGCTCGGCGTGGAAATCGTCTTGAAGGCGATCGATGCGCCGCTCCGCCAGATTGCCGACAACTGTGGCATCGACGGTTCGGTAGTCGCCGACGAGATTCGGGACAAGGCCGAGTCGTTCGGGTATGACGCAAATACCGGCAAGTACATCGATATGTACAAGGCGGGAATTATCGATCCCGTGAAGGTCGTGCGGATGGCCCTGCGAAACGCCGCGAGCATCTCGGGGCTGTTGTTGACGACCGAGGCGTTGGTGACGACGCTCGACAAGGACGACAAGAAGAAGCAGAAGGTCGAGGGTGCCGTGCGCTAGGCGCGGGCACAAGATGCTGGCTGCGGCGCCGTGGGCAAGTGTTCCGCGTCTGGGTTGCAGGCGGGGGCAGCTGGTCCGGGCGATTGTGGCCGGCGGAGGATGACATGCGGCAACGGGCCACTTCGGCGTCGAGGTGGCCCGTTTGCATGTTGGCGCTAGGATGAACAATGTGGCAGCGGAGGCCGGGGGCCGGGCGGGGCAGGTGCCGGATCGGCGCGCGAGTCTTTCGCGCGAGTCCTTCGTGCGGCAGTCGAGGGTAGCCTTTTTCTCCTATTCAGATCGCCATGACAACGATGGCAGGCAAACGCGACTATTACGAAGTGCTCGGCGTGAAACGAGAAGCGGGCAGCAAGGAAATTGCTACCGCTTATCGCAAGCTGGCGATGAAGTATCATCCGGATGCGAATCCGGGTGACGACTCGGCGACCGAAAAATTCAAGGAAGCCGCCGAAGCCTACGAGGTGCTCAGCGACCAGGAAAAGCGCGCGCGATACGACCAGTACGGTCACCAGGGTGTGGACGGCGGCACGGCGCACTTCACGGACGTGGAAGACATCTTCGAAGCGTTCGGGGATATCTTCTCGGGAGGCCTGTTCGGCGACCTGTTTGGCCGCCGACGGGGAGGGCGGCGGCAGCGGCGGGGGGCCGATCTGCGGACAGACGTTACCTTGGACCTGGAAGAAGCGGCGCGGGGAGTGACGCGGACAGTCGAATTCCAACGCAGTAAGCGCTGTGGGACGTGCGACGGCAGCGGAGCGAAGCCGGGGTCTTCGCCGGAGCCGTGCCGCCGCTGCGGGGGGCACGGACAGGTGGTACAGTCCGCCGGATTTGTGCGTGTCCAGACGACCTGTCCGTCCTGCCAGGGGGCGGGCTCGGTGATCAGCCATCCGTGCGACAGTTGTCGCGGACAGGGGTACGTCGCGACCCGCGTCAAGTTGGATGTCGCCATTCCGCCTGGCGTCGATGACGGAATGCGTGTGCGGCTGCCGGGCGAAGGCGAGCCCAGCCCGGATGGCGGACCGGCGGGCGATTGCTATTGCTTCATCTCAGTGCGCCCGCACTCGATCTTCAAACGCGACGGCAAGAATTTGGTACTGCAGGTTCCGATCAGCTACACCCAGGCGGCGCTCGGGGCGACCCTCGAGGTCCCCACGCTCAGCGGCCCGGAGGAGTTGGCGATTCCAGCAGGCACTCAGCACGGCGATCTGTTCCGTATGCGGACGCGCGGATTGGCCGATCCGCGAGGCGGACCGGTCGGGGACCTGATCGTCCAGACGTTCCTGGAAGTGCCGCGAAAACTGTCGAGCCGCCAGGAGATGCTCTTGCGGGAGCTGGCCGAGTTGGAACACGCGGATGTGTCGCCGCACCGGAAGTCGTTTCTGGCGAAACTGAAAGACTACTTCGCTCCGCCGACAGCGGAGGAAACGCAACAGGAGCCGTTGGGTTAAGCTCCGTCGTGGGTGCCGCGCGGGGCGGTAGTGCAAGCTGGAAAGATGGCGAAGGAGGACACCTCGATGAACAGCACAGGGCCAAGTGGCCGAGAGCAGCCGGAAGCAGGGTCCATGGACCCGACGCCGGAGTCCTTAGTTGCTGAGGACGTGGCATCCGCGCAGGCGGCAGTGCAAGAGCAGGTTCGCAAGCTGAGTGACGAGTTGCAGTCGGCGAACGAGCGGGCTCTGCGCGCCCAGGCTGAGCTCGAAAACTTTCGGAAGCGCAGTCGGCGGGAAATGGAAGAGGAGCGCCGTTATGCGGCCCTGCCATTGATCGGCGAATTGCTGCCGGTGGTGGACAACCTGGATCGAGCGATTTCCAGCGGCGAGGCGCAGGCGGCTTGCGACGAACTGCTGGCGGGCGTCAAGATGGTGCAGGCACAGTTTCTTGCGGCGCTGGAACGCAGCCATTGCCAGCGCGTGGGACAGGTCGGGGAGCCGTTTGATCCTCATCGGCACTCCGCGCTGGCTCAGGAGCCGAGCACCGAGCATCCGGCGGGCTGCGTGACGCGGGTGACTCGTTACGGATACCAATTGCACGAACGCATCGTGCGGCCGGCGGAGGTGTTGGTTTCGACGGGCAGTCCCGCGACGTAGCAGGACGCGTCGGAGCCGCGCGGGCCACACGGCGAACGCTGCGCGACCAGGACCAGACCATCGCGATCAGGGCCAGACAACATAGAGCTCCGGGAACACGGCGGGGTATCCAAGTTCCGTGCCGCCGGGCAGTTAATTGATGAGGGCGCCGCGCGGCCGCGAGGGCTGCGGCGTCCGACAGGGGGAGTATCAATCCTATGCCGACGTACGATTACGTTTGTGATGCTTGTGGCCACGAATTCGAGCTGTTTCAAGCGATCAGCGCCGATCCTTTGAAGAAATGTCCCGAGTGCCGGAAATCGAAACTGCGGCGTTTGTTCGGAACGGGCGCGGCGCTGATGTTCAAGGGTTCGGGATTCTATCAGACCGACTATCGAAGCGAGTCGTACAAGAAGGCGGCCGCTGCGGACAAGTCCGACGGAAGTGCTACGGGCAAGTCGGATGGCAAGTCGGACAGCAAGACCTCGGGGAAATCGGACGCTGCGACCGCGCCCAAGGCCGAACCCGTCTCGAGTGCGCCGAACTCGACCGGGAAGAGCTCGAGCGGTAAGAACTCGAGCGGCAAGAAGACGAGTAGCTGAGATTCAATGCTTCGCTGCCCCATCTGCGAACAGTACTTTGATCCGGCGCAGTCGACGGCCATGCCCTTCTGCTGCGAGCGGTGTCGACGTATTGATCTCGGCCGGTGGCTCCGCGAATCGTACCGTGTGCCTGTCGAGCGAGCGGACGATCCGGACGGCGAGTTCGGTGAGGATTATCCTCCCGAGTGAGCCGTGCCGGACCGACCGGAATCGAGGAACTGCTGCGAGGGGGAGCTGCATCGCATGGTTGACGACCGGTCGGTGATTCACAGAGTGGCCTGGCTGGACGTCTGTCCGTGGCTGATGATCTTCCGCGTGTTCCGGCTATCGATCAGTTTACCCGTGCTGTTTCTGGCGACGGTGGGAGCATTATTGACTGTTGCGTTTCAACCCACGCGGCTGGTTTTTCCCACGAGTGACGTCACGGATCTGTCGCTGGCACCGTATGCGATGCCGGGCCCGATGTCCTGGCCGCTGGACGCCAGCGCGGACCGGATGTTGAGTGACGGACCGATGAGCGCCGTCTATTCGTTTTTCGCGAACCCGGTGTGGCGGCTGTTCGACAGCTATGCGACGACGAAGGTGTTCCTCCAGAACCTGATTACGGCGGGTTGGAACGTTCTGGTCTGGTCCTTGTTCGGTGGCGCGATCACACGCGTGGCCGTAGTGCAGCTCGGTAGGGACGAGCGTCTGGGGACGGCCGACGCGGTCCGGCATGCGGTCCGGAACTGGGGCTGGTATGCGGCCGCGCCGCTCTTTCCGCTGCTGGGCGTGGCCCTGTTGATGTTGCCCCTGGCCGTGCTCGGATTACTGGGCAGGTTGGACCTGTTTGTACTGGTGGCGGGCATTCTCTGGCCCTTCGTGCTCGTGGCGGGACTTGCCATGACGTTGCTGTTGATGGGATTGCTGGTGGGGTGGCCGCTGATGTGGCCGACGATCAGCGCCGAATCGGACAGCGACGCATTCGAGGCCTTCAACCGGAGCTTTTCGTATTCCTTTCAACGTCCGCTG
>JBFWYF010000685.1:0-4546 GCA_050186685.1 Pirellulaceae bacterium | reverse complement strand
CAAGCGACAGCGACGCGACCAGCGAAAGCTGCAAGGTGATGCCGGTCCCGCGCCGGACCAGGGCACCAGTCAGGAGCAGGACGGGTCGGCCTCGCCATCCGACGAATCGAACGTTTCCGGTTGACCCCTCAGCTCGACGAACCGAAGGAGACTGGCCATCGCACGACAAGCATTGCGTTCCACGGCAGCAATCCCACCCCAGGAATCCTCGGCGATGGCCAGCAAGAAGACCACCGTCTTACCACCTCATACGTGCCCCGTCTGCGGGAAGCTTAGTTACTCGCGCGCGGGCATTCATCCCCAGTGTGCCGTGCGCCGCGAAGACGAGATAAGCAAGCAGCGAATCAAACGGGAAGAGCGATTGGCGCCCAAGTCGAATCTGATGTCGGCTCGCAGCAAACCCGCGCCGTGGCAGAAGATCTGTCCGAAATGCAACGTCATGCAACATGCTCGCAAGACGACGTGCAGTTGCGGATACCATTTTCCAGCCAGGACATCCCGTCCGCCGGGCGATCCCGAATAGGATCGCCAAGGAGATAACCTCACCCCACCCACTCCCGAAGAGGAGAGGGGCACAGGAAAGTCATTTCCTCGGCAATCCTCCCTGGGCAGGCCGCACCCTCTGTGCTCTTTGATCGTCGCGATCCGTGACACGCTCCAGCCGGCGCCTAGCCCGCGCCGAGATCTTTCGACGTGACGGAGGTTGACGAGGCGGGGTTGACCCGTTTAGGAATGGGAACGAGCTGGCACGTGGTTTCATCCCACAGCGCCAGTCGGATGCTGGCCAGGCTGTCGCGGAGGGTCACACGGTAGGCTTGCTGCAACGTGGCGTTCTGGTCAAAGCAGGCCTGCAAGTTGTAGTTCGGGATCCGACTATCCAAGTGATGGATGTGGTGAATGCCGATATTGGCAGTCAACCATTGCAGGATCGCGGGCAGCTGATAGTACGAACTTCCCTCCAGGCTCGCCGCCGCGTAGTCCCATTGCTCGCTCCGCCGCCAGTACGTCGAGGGAAAATGGTGCTGTATGTAAAACAGCCACACCCCGGCGGACGACGCCAGCGCCACAATGGGGATGTGCACGGCCAGGAACGGGCCCAAGCCAAGTTGGCTGGCGATCAACCCGCCGCACGCGATCAGGGCCAGGTTGGTCAGTTGTACGCTGCGTCGCTCTTTCTTCCATGAACGCGGTTCCATCGGCAGACGCTGCCATACGACGAAATACAGAAATGGGCCAATCCCAAACAGGACCAGCGGGTGCCGATGCAACCGGTAAATCCACCTCCGGAACGGGGAGAGCCGCGTGTATTCGTCAACCGTCAGTAGGTGCACATCTCCCGAGCCGCGACGATCTAGATTGCCGGTCGTCGCATGGTGGATCGCATGGTGCTTGCGCCACCGATGATACGGCGTCAAGGTAAGAAGTCCCAGGGCGCAGCCGACAATCTCGTTCGCCCGGCGTGAGGGAAAGAACGATCCATGCCCACAATCATGCGCCAGTATGAACAGACGCACCAAGAAGCCAGCGGCTGGTACCGCCACGGCGAGCGTCAGGAGGTAGGAGATCCCCAGACACCACCAGGCGAGTGCCCAGAGCAATAAGAAGCCTGACAGGGTTACCGCGAGTTGAATGAGGCTCCGACGCCATTCGGATTGTCGATAGGGTGCCAGCGACGGGAGTTCCCCCTCGACGAGCGGAGCGTCAGCTCCCCCATCCGCACAAGTCCCCTCCTGCGCGGACAGTTCCCCTGAGACCGGACCTTCGAAGCTTGGAGCAGCCACTACGCATTAATCCTTGCCAGCCATTGCGGCAGCTGGCTTGCTCGGACAATCCACTGGCGACACGTAGCGGCCTGGCAACGACAGGGAATGGCGGCATCCGGCGCCCAGCTGTAATCGATGGTTAGCTCTTCGCCGCACGCAATCGGCCGCATGGCCAACAGGAAGACTCGCCGCCGAGTGCTCAAGTTGGAGTCGTTCGCCAAGTCAAACAAATCGACCTCGCAATTCGGTTCACAACTGTGGTTCAAGAACCGAAAAGGCGGCCACGGCTCGAGAATTCGACCGTCCTCGAGATCCAAACAGTAATTGGAGCCGTAATTCGGATCGTCGATCAGGTCCCCTTGGATTTCGCCGATGATGCAGTCGGGGCGATATCGCTTTTGCGCGAATACTCCCTTACCCGTGCGTGCCCGGCCCACACGGACCTCGCGCGACGGCGCGGGGCGAACTGCCCGGATCTCGGAGTCTCGGTGCCTGGCGATGGAAATCTCCTGCGTGGGGGGCATACGGCCCACCCTTGCGGCTCGTGCGCAGACGGCAAAGGCGCGACCTGCGGCGACGTAGCGGTTGCACTCGGCGTCTAAGTTGTACGTTGTCATGGGTAAGTATGCAATTCCGGATTCATCGCGGTAATCATCCGAACATCCGCCGCCGTCGTCCCCCACGGCTTCACCCCGCCGTCTCTACCGCGCCGCTAACAACCCGCACGACCGAAGCTTGCCGCGAGAGGCACGCGTCAAGAAACACCCGGACCAGGAAAGCACTCTTCCTCGACGTGATCATGCAGGTCGTAGCGAGGCAGAACTACGGTGATACTCGTTCCGCGCCCTTCGCTGCTCGACACGGCGATCGTCCCACAGCACTGTTCCACCAGCATTTTGACGACCGCCAGGCCCACGCCGAGCCCGGCCGAACGCGGCGGTAAAGCCCGATCGCTGAGCTCCAGCATACGTGCCGCCTGATCTTCCGAGATTCCGACGCCGTTGTCGGTAAGCCGCAGCTCATATCCTTCTCGGACCGCTCGCAGCTGCAACCCAACCCGAATCTCCCCCTTGTAAGTGTCCCGGTAGCGGAGCGAGTTGGAAATCAGATTGTCCAGGATATGGTGCAGGCGCGCGGGAAACCAGTTAATGGAATCGGCACAGAGGTCCAGTCGCAGGACGGCCTCACTGGCACCACTCAAGCGCTGTTGCCAACGGAAAACGTACTCGGCAAGAGCACGCACGGGTATGTTGACGACCTGATCGAAGGACGGTTGGTATCCAGGCGGCTCGCGCATATCCCGCAGGAGCTGATCGAAGTCGCGACATGCATCCGCGATTCCGGCAAGCGCCGCCGCGCTATCTTGGGGCACCTCGGCTCCCTGGCTCAAGGTCACCACCCGCTGGACGTGATCCCGTGCCTGATGCTGGAGAAACTGATCGCACCGGCGCAACCGGTCTATCTCGAGTTCCAGCTCCGCAGCATAGCCCATCATGAGCTGCAGCTGGGCCATGGTATTAGTGACTTCCGTTGATTCCGACATCGAATTACCTCACATTCTCCCATCCGTATTCCGGCGGCTTGGTCCCCCCGGAGACGAAGGATCGCCGAGGAAACAATCTCCCCCGGCCCTCTCGCCCCTCGAGGGAAAGGTCGCGCCGTCGGCTTCCCTCTGCATCCCTCATGCCGGGCCAACGCGCCAACCGATCCGAGACATGCGTGGCCCCGAATGCTCACGGCCTGCGGCTCGCATGGTTCGTGGCCAGTTTCGCCCCTCCGGGCCCGTCCGACGTGCCTCGTGGAGCGTTCCCGATCGAAAAGCAAAGGCCAGAGCGGCAGGAATCTCGGCTTCGGCCAGCACCAGTGCCGCGCGACTCGCTGCCGCCCGGGCCCTCATCTCCTGCCCCCAGGCAACCGCTTCCGCCTGTCTCCCGGCCGCACGCGCCTGAGCAACACGCGTGTCCGCCTCAGCTTGATCGCATTGCAGACGCGCTCCAATGTTCTGGCCGACATTCATTTCGGCCATGTCGATCGAGATAATCTCGAAGGCCGTATTGGAATCCAGGCCACTCGTAAGCAGACGTGCGGATACGCTACCGGGTGCTTGCAGCACTTCCATGTGAGACGCCGCGGAACCGATTGTGGAGATAATACCTTGGCAGACGCGCGCAATGACGGTTTCCTCCGTGGCACCGCCTATCAGCTGGTCGATATTCGTTCGCACCGTGACGCGCGCACGAACACGCAATTCCACACCATTTTTCGCGATAGCACTGATGGTCGTCGCACCGGAATTCAGTCCCGGGCAGTCAATCACTTTGGGCACGACACTCGTACGCACTGCGTCCAGCACATCGCGCCCGGCCAGATCCATGCCGGCCGCACGATGAAAGTCCAGATTGATCCCGGCGCTGCGCGCGGCGATGATGGCCTGCAGAACGAGTCGCACGTCACCGCCCGCCAGAACGTGCGCTTCCAGTTGAGCCGTGCTCATTCCCAACTGGCGGTCAATGTCCAGTCCGGCCTGAGCGCCCATGATCTTGGCCGCGACGATCGCACTCGGGTTCACCTGGCGGAAGCTCATTCCGATCAAGCTGATCAGGCTGACATCCGCATGCGACATGGCAGCCTGGATCCATAGCCACCCGCAACGGGCGAATACGTGGACTGCCGCGACGCCGGCGATCACGGCAACGACGACAGCGACAATTGCTAGGACCTGAATTAAGGCCGAGGGGATAACGGGTCCCGCTTCCATCTGCCTGTTATCCTTTTCCGCCGGG
>JBFWYF010000684.1:0-4549 GCA_050186685.1 Pirellulaceae bacterium | reverse complement strand
CGGGTATTTCACGGAGTGCAAGCTCGACCCCAGGCTCCAGGGGCCGGCGGCGGTCACGAAGACCGACGGGCGAATCGAGCATGATGAGCACGGCATCGCGCTGGAAATGGCCCGGCGGGTGCTCGAGAAGCTGGAGACCAGCGGCGTGCGGCGGATCGACGTGCTGGCGTACGGAACGGAGACGGATTTCCTGGAGTCGCTGGGCTTCAAGAAGACCGGCGGGCTGGTGGGGATGACGATGCGGACGAACCATCACTGAGAATGCAGAATGAAGAATGCAGAATGCAGAGCGTAGGGTGGGCGCAGTCCACAGATGGATTGGGGTGGCGGCGATGATCAAGCGACTTTTTGTAGCAGTCGGGATGGCGCTACTGGCCTCAACGGCGACCGCGGACCAGTATTGGATTGCCTACGAGGGCGACGAACTGCCCGAGATGGAAGGCTGGTCACGCGTATTCAGCGACGGCGGCGCTGAGCGATCCGTTGCGGACGGCGCGCTCGTCCTCGACTCGCGTCGAAGCATCAGTATTGTTGACTATTACAACTGGGAGCAACCGCTGAATCCCGGCCCAAACGAACTGTTCGTTATGGAATGGTCGCTCCGGGTTGACTTCGTGTCCGCGCGAGAGGATCCGAATCTTGGGGTGTTTTCAGACGACTTTCGGGCAGTTGGATTCGAGTTCTCAGAGTCATACCTCATCGATGCGTTTCACCCGAATCGTCGATTTGAAATCGAACCCCACGTCTTTCATTCGTACCGGCTCCAGTCGGCTGATATGCGCGACTATGAGCTCTGGGTGGATGGCATCCCTGCGTTATCGGGGAGCTTTTTTGGCGTGTTCGATAACTCACGGGTTACTTGGGGAGACGGGGTCCAAGGATCCGCGTCCTTGGCTGACTGGGACTATTTTCGATTCGGCGTCATTCCAGAACCATCGCCCGGAATCGCGCTCTATTCGATGATCTACTTGATACGTCGCAGTGGCATGGGGAGATAGTATGACACCAGCACGCTTTGTCGCGGCATTCGCGTTACTAATCTGTACGGTTACATGCTGTTTCGCGGACCACATTACCGAATGGGGTAGCAATGAGCTAGGCACCGATTACGATGTCTCTCAAGACCTTGGCACGGTCACCATTCTGCAAGGTGGAGGTCGTCACTACAAGTTTTACTCTGAGACGAACCTGGGCAGTCATATTCCTGGCGTCATCAATAACATCACCATCGATCCAGGCGCGACCGGGAACATCTTGATCACAATCAGGGGTGACGGAGTCAATGGCCCGACCCTATATGGGGCATCTCAATTGAGTGCATCGGACCTTCGTTACGGCCCAGGTGCCTCCGACGTCTGCACCCTCAAAGCGTGCTACATCGGCGGTGGCGTCGCGACGGCGGATACCGTGTACATAGACCTGCTCGATGGCCCATTTCACTCGGCGTTGATTTCGGGCGATGTCGTGATTCAGGGAGTAAACGCTCCGACGGGTCCCGGAGACGAGTTGGGCATTACCATAGACGGTGACCTTAGTGGGTCTTTGACCATAGATGGACACGCGAATCGCGCAATAAGTATATTTGGTGATGTTTCAGGAAGCCTTAGCGTACTCGGCGACCTTAATCGCAGCCTACGCGTAACCGGGGCGGTGCCCGCTTCCGGACAGATCATATTCGACGGGGACATCACCGACGCGGCTTCGACTGTGTACGCCACTGGTGTCTATATCCGTCAGATGGACGGCGGCTACTTTGAGTGCAACAACATGGCGGCGCGAGCGACCGCGGGTGAACAAACTGCATGCGGAGCCGACGCGGGCTTTTACCTTTATCCACATTGTCCTTGCTGTTGTCCGTCGATTAACGACGGCTGTTCATTACAAGGATCGTGCATCGCCGGCGGTTATTGCACGGATTTTAATCTGCTCCAGACAGGAACAGTCGTGATTTGCGGCGTTCTATCAGGCAAGTTCTACTCTCGCTCGAAGACCGCCATCAATATGTACATCGGCAGCATTGAGGGCGAGCCGGACACGGAGGCGGGCATCGGCGTCGGCGGGATCTACACACAGGGCGGCTTCGTCTCCGGATTTTCGTTAGACGTTACGGGCGATTTTCTCAAGGGCAAGATCGCGTGCGTCGGCCCTGCGTCCGCTGCCGACGCTCATCCGCTAAGCGGAAGCGTGCATATCGGCGGAAACATGGGCTCGGCCACAGCGCGTGCCCAGATCTTGGCACAATATGCAGGTTCTGTGCCGCTGGATGCCTCGATTCAGATCGACGGAGCGCTCACATCCGGGCCCCCGAATGCCGGGAGTGAGGGCGAACCGGCGATTAAAGCGACGGGTGATCTGGGCGGTCACATTTACATCAACGGTGGATTAGTCAGCGGGAACGGAACGACGGACACCCCCCCAGTAGATATCCCGGAAATCGAGATTGGCGGAGCACTCAGCACGAGCAGCGCGGTCGTCGTTGACTATGATGGCTACGACGCGCTAGACGATTGGCAATCGCCCGCGACCGTCCGCATTGGCAGTTCGGTTTACTATGGAAACGCACCCGCGGCACGTGTGTATCGCATCACGTCCTGCCGCGGCGACATGAATAACGATGGGGTAGTGAATTCGGACGACGGAAGTGTGAGCGTGCCAACGAGTCCGTATGTTGTCGCCCGCGATACCCCCGCGCTCTATGCAGCGCAATTCCCCGGCCTTTACGGAAGCCGTACATATCACGGCAACTGTAATCAGGATTTGAATCCTGATCTCACGGACCGCTTTGATTCGTACGACGACGATCCCTTCGAACGGCTTAAGACAATTCCGTGCTGCATCGCGTCTTGTGAGGACGGGGATTGTCCAACCGACCTGGATAAGAATGGCGACACTGGTCTGCCGGATCTCTCGATCCTACTTTCGAATTTTGGACTTTTGGCGAGTGAATCGCTGTTTCCTTGTGCCGATATCGACGGCGACGGCGATATTGACGTGCAGGACTTGGCCGTGCTGCTTTCGCAGTTTGGCCAGCCCTGCCCTTCGCCGTGCCCGCCGGGTAACGGTTTCACGGGCGGCGGGGAACCGGTAGAGGCGGCGTACTCCATAGCATCCCAGGATTTTGGGGCTCCGGAGCTACATGCGTTCTGCGCGATGCGACCGAACGGCGTAGAACTCGAAATGACTCTCGTTTTGCCAAATCCGGGAGATGACTGGACGGTAGCGGGATTCCGGGCGGCTACGTTGAACGGAGCCGCGTTTGTGGATGGAGTGTCTCCGGATGATGCGCAAGAGGGAGAGAGTCGAATATTCGGAGTCACAGATTCGATCGTGATCGCGGGCGCCTTCGATCCGAGTGCCGCCAACGCCGTTTGGACAACCTCCGAACTAAACATAAGTTGGCTTGACGTGGTCGTTGCGAATCCTGGCGAATTCACACTTGCACGTGCGGTGATCCGGATCGAGGACGTTCAATGCGGCTCAGACTGGGGCGCCGCCCAACCCTATTTTTCAGAAACAGGGCCTGACGCGCCGAACGACGTTGGGATCGCTGAAATACGGCTGCTTGCCGGAAGTGTTGACCTGGGCGGTGCGTTCGTGAAGATCGACGGCGCTATCTATCTCAGCGTCCCGTGAGGATTTGCCGAGCCCGAGAAGGTTTGCTGGGTGGACGAAATCCATCCCACGCAAGGATTGACCGGTGGGCAGTGCCCACCCTACAGATAGGCGGGGCTTGCCCGCCGCAGCAGACAGGAGTGAAAGCCGATGGCTGACACAGTCTATGATCGGATTAATGACTTTACCGCGGTGAAGATCGGTCTCGCGTCGCCCAACGACATCCGAGCCTGGTCCTTCGGCGAGGTGAAGAAGCCCGAAACCATCAATTACCGCACCTACCGGGCGGAAAAAGACGGCCTCTTCTGCGAGCGCATCTTCGGTCCCGAGCGCGACTGGGAATGCTTCTGCGGCAAGTTCCGCGGCGTGAAGTACAAGGGCATGATCTGCGACCGCTGCGGCGTGAAGGTGACGCACAGCCGCGTCCGCCGCAAGCGCATGGGCCACATCAACCTGGCCGCGCCGGTCGTGCACATCTGGTTCTTCAAGTCGATGCCCAGCCGCCTCGGCACGCTGCTCGACATGAAGACCAGCGACCTGGAAAAGATCATCTACTTCCAGGATTACGTCGTCGTCGACCCCGGCCAGTCCAAGCTGGAGGCCAAGCAGCTCCTCACCGAAGTGGAGTACCGCCGGGCCCAGGCCGAGTATGGCGACACGGGCTTCCGGGCCATGATGGGCGCCGAGTCGGTCAAGGAACTCCTCGGCCAGATGGACCTGACGAAGCTCTCGGCCGAGCTGTTCGACGGCCTGAAAAAGACCAACAGCAAGCAGAAGATCAAGGACTACTCGTCGCGGCTGAAGCTGGTCGAAGCGATCCGCAAGAGCGGCAACGACGCGGCGTGGATGGTCCTGGAAGTCATTCCGGTCATTCCGCCGGATCTGCGGCCGCTGGTGCTGCTCGACAGCGGAAATTTCGCGACGAGCGACCTGAACG
>JBFWYF010000683.1:0-4579 GCA_050186685.1 Pirellulaceae bacterium | reverse complement strand
ACCGGCGTCGGCGTATCGAGAATCAGCTGGACTCGCGCTAGGCGAGCGACCAGATCGGTCAACTGGGCTTGCTGTGCGGGAGTGGGCACCAGGACGCGCGGCCCCCAGGCCCCGCTGGCATGGGCGCCGCTGTACAGCCCTCGTTCTTCGATATCCGCGAAGAACGCCTCGAGACTGTAGAAATCTCGCATGGTGAGCGGGTCGTACTTGTGGTCATGGCATTCGCAGCACCCCGTGGTCAGTCCCAGCCAGGTCCCACCCAGATTGCGCACGCGCTCGGCAATGTACTTCGCAAGATACTCTTTCGGCTGCACACCCCCTTCGGCGCTCATCATGCCCAACCGGTTGTAGCCCGACGCGACCCGCTGTTCGAGCGTCGGATTAGGTAACAGATCGCCCGCCAGCTGTTCCAGGGTGAACTGGTCGAATCGCTTGTTCTCGTTAAACGAGCGGATAACGTAGTCGCGGAATGGAAACACGCTCACGGGCTGATCGCCGTGATAACCGACACTGTCGGCGTAACGCACGAGATCCAGCCACCACATGGCCATCCGTTCGCCGAAATGGGGTGAGGCGAGCAGTCGATCGACCACGCGTTCGACAGCCTGGGCACTGGTGTCCGTCGCAAAGGCATCGGCCTCCTGGGGCGTGGGAGGCAGCCCCGTCAGATCAAAGTTCAATCGGCGCAGCAGCGTCGTGCGATCCGCTTCCACCGAGGGAGACCAGCCCCGCTGAGCCAACTGGCTGAGTACAAATCGATCGACCGGCGTAGCGACCTGGGCCTGGTCCGCGACTTCGGGAGGCGTGGGACGGGTGATCGGCTGAAAGGACCAATGGCCTTGCCATGACGCGCCTTGGGCGATCCAGCGCCGGAGCAGCTCGATTTGTGCCGGTGCCAGGTCCTTGCCGAACTCCCGAGGCGGCATGCGCGTGTCGGCGTCCGTGCTTTCGACGCGTCGGACCAATTCGCTGTCATCCGGTCGTCCCGGCGTCACTGCGCCACTCATCCCTTCGGCGCCCAGTAACCCTTCGCGCGTGTCGAGCCGGAGATCGGCTTCGCGCTTGTTCTTATCGGGACCGTGACAGGCAAAGCAGTGGTTCGAGAGAAGGGGGCGGATATCGCGGTTGAAATCGACTGTCGAATTCAAATCCGCCGCCGGCGCCCAGCATGTGAACAGGGGCAGCCCCAAAACAACCGGCAGCCAACGAGATAAGGCACGTCTCATGGATCGTCAATTCAGGGCAAGGGACTTGGGGCAAACATCCGCGCTATGCAAGCGGCTCACGGTCGTAGTGTGTACTTGTAGAGCGGCTGGCCATCGACGGAATAATACTGGCACGTGAGCGAACGGTCCGGCTGGTAGCTCACCTTCAGAAAGCCACCGCGGCTCGCCGAATACGGACGCTCCACACCTTCGTAAGGCGGTGGAACCTGCTGAGTGTGCTCGTCGCAAGTTGGCCCGCAGCTGAACTCCATGGTGCGCCGGCCGCGTCGCATATCGATCGAGTGGTACTGCCAGTGCCGATCACCGCACATCAATACGACATTAGTCAATCGATGCTCCGTGATCCAATCCAGGAATGCCTGGCCTTCGTGCCAGAAGCCATTCAGATTCGCCTGGTTGTCCCCTTTCATCAGCCGATCGGGACCGATGATCGGATTCGGGGAAATAAGGATGCGGTAGTCAGCCTCGCTGGCCAGCAGCGTGTCCTGCAGCCATTTTTTCTGTTCGGCGCCCCAGATTGTCTTGTCAGGGCCGTCCGGCATGTCGTTCGGCGAGCGGTAGTCGCGGTTCTCGAGCAGCCAGATCTGAATGCCCTGTCCCCAGCGGAAGGTCCGATAGGTTTTCTCGCCCATCGGGAAAACCTGCTTGAATACCCGAATGCCTTCCTCATGCGTTAACCAAGCCACATCCAGTTTCCGATTGCCGCGAGTTTCCGTGTAGCGGGCGCCCGGGTCGGCTTGTCGCGCGTTGACCCACTTACCGGGCATGTACGGGTCCGCATCATTGAACCGGTAATCGTGATCGTCCTTCATGAAGTATCCACCCACATGGCGGTAGTAGTCCTTCATGGTTGGCAGCCCAAACATTTTCTGATACGCCTGCCAGGCCTGCGGCACATTTCGGGCGAGACACTGCCCGTCGTAATACACGGTATCTCCGGCAGAAACGCAGAAATCCGGACGCTGCGCTGCCATGGGTACATAGGTGCCCGAGCCGTGCAAATCCTGACATGTCGTGAGATGGAACGTCACCGGCCGGCGGTCCGTGGGCGCTGGTGCCGTGACAAACGAGAACGCATCGGATCGTGTGGACTCGGCGGCACCCTTCTCGCGAAATTCGACGACATACCAGTGGCGGGTCGCAGGCTTCAAATCTCGCAGCGAAAACTGAGTCGACCAGTCCCGTTCCGCGGGGGTGTCCTGCCACTCGGTCTGCCGAGCTCCTCCGAGGTCATCTCGTTCCCCATAATGCAGCCGGGCCTGTCCTTCCCGGCCCGGGATCAAGCCTTCCGCGTCCTGGTCTGGACGAGCGGTCAGTCGCACCAAAACGAGCGCCGACGTGTCCGTGATTTCGCCCGCTTTGACGCCGCTGCCGAGATGCAGTGTCGCGGCGTGCAGCCCGTGTGGCGGGGAGTTGGTCAGGGCGAATGTTAAAAGCCCAATGAGAGACGCGGCGCGACAAAGAGAGGCCATAACGGCACTCCTGGAAAAAGCCCTCGGCGCACACGGTCCGCGGGAGTGATGGAAGATCGCAAGTGCACGAAGAGTGTACGGTGGCGAACTGGATGCCAGCAAGAGTCCGCCCGCAATCCCGCTCCCCCCTCTGCGGACTGCGCATAGCCGAGCGGGCGGAACCGCCGTTCAACCGCGCAGGAAATAGTACAGCGCCAAGCCGTAGCCAATGGCGATGACGGAATTGCGGATCAAGGCCTTGGGCAGCCGCCGAGCGGTATGCGCTGCGACATAAGCTCCTACGCAGCCAGCCGCGGCCATTGCCAGCGCCAAGGGCCAGTTGACCTTGTTGCTCCAGACAAAGATCACCACGGCTGCTCCATTGATGCCGCCGGCGAGCAGGCTTTTCAAGCCGTTCATGGCGTGAATGTCCGAAAGTCCCATCATGGCCAGGGAGGCCAGCATCAGGATGCCGATTCCTGCGCCGAAATATCCGCCGTAGATGCCCACGAGCAGCTGAAATGCGACCACCCCGGCGGTAGTCCCCTTCGAGGGCGCCTCATGAGGTAAACCGATACCGAATCGCCGCGCAATGAAAGGCTGCAGTGTGAACAGCGAGGCGGCGAGCAAGATCAACCAGGGCACGAGGAAAGCAAACGTACTTTCCGGTAGCTGCGTGACGAGCAACGCGCCAAGCGTCCCGCCGGCAACACTGCACGGCAGCAGCGTGGCGATCCAGTGCCTCGTGCTGACGAAATCACGACGGTAACCCCAAACCGCGGCGGCCGATGCGGGGAACAGCGCAACGGTACTCGTCCCATTCGCCACGACTTTGGCGACATCCGCCGACAAGCCCCGGGACGTCAGCACCGCCACCAGCGCAGGAAACGTCAACAGGGTGCCTCCACCCGCCACGGCATTGATCCCGCCTGCCAAAGCCGCCAGGCAACATAAGACCGCATATTCGCTCAGCATGGAGTCGGGATCCGGAGCTGGAGACCTGCCGCTGCACGAGCCAGCGCCGCTCGGGAAGCGATCGTTACGTCGTCACGGTGCCGTGAAGGTACTCTGCGACCCTCCCCTCGCTCAAGCCGGTCTCAGCCGCCGGTCTGCTGCATCCACGCCTGGGCCCGCTGCGAAATCTCTTCGGGTGTGAGGTCTTCCTTGTGTGTGGCGATAGTCCATTTGTGGCCGAATGGGTCTACCAGCGTTCCAGAGCGGTCGCCGTAAAACTGGTCCTGCACCGGCCGTTCTTCGCGGCCACCCGCCGACAAGGCCTGTTGAAAGACCTGGTCGACATCCGGGACGTACAGGCAGAGCCCGACTGAAGTACCACCGAAAGACTCGGGGCTCTTGGCTCCCATTTCGGGAAACTCATCGGCCAACATGATCATCGAGTCGCCGATACGCATTTCGGCATGCATGACTTTGCCGTCGGGCGCGGCCAGTCGCAAGGTCTCTCGAGCTCCAAACGCCCGTTGATAATAGTCGAGTGCCCGCGCCGCCTCTTTCACGATCAGGTAAGGGGTTACCGAGTGGTATTGGTCTGGAACCGGCTTCACTGTCATCTCATCGTCCTCCGAATATCAGGAATCTGCCATACAAACGAACGGAACGTCTCGTGCCATGGAAGTTCCTATGTCTCCGTCCGAAAACCACATGACGGACGGCGAAGCAGTCCTTAAGTCCTCTCTGCCGGTACTCCGGCGAGCAGGCCCGATTCGGACAAGGCACAATGTTCTGTGCCGTGGCGCTGACGTCAAGCCACAACGTCTGGGGGGGGGCGCCGCCGAAGCCATGGATTGCCACACTCCCATGCTCCGGTTTCGGTAGTTAGGATGCAGACGCTGACAGTGCGTCATGCTCCAGACCATGGCGAGGAAAGGGGCGCGAGGTCCGCGG
>JBFWYF010000682.1:0-4579 GCA_050186685.1 Pirellulaceae bacterium | reverse complement strand
CCGATCTCAGGCGATGCACGTGAGCACTACATTGCCCAGCTGGATTGGGCCGGCGATGCCGACCACATTGTCCTGCAGCAGTTCAACCGCCTGCAAAACACCAATCTGCTCCTGCTCTACCACCGGAAGTCAGGCGAGCTGCGCACCCTGGTGACCGAGACGGACAAGGCGTGGGTGGAAAACAGCAACAGCCACCTGACCTGGATCAACGATCACCACTCACTATTGTGGCTATCCGAGCGAGAGGGTTGGCAGCACGTCTACCGAATTGAGCGGAAAGACGGACGCACCGAAGCGGTCACACATGGCAGCTTCGATGTTCTGAGTATCGACGGCCGTGATGAAAGGGGCGGCTGGCTATACTACACTGCCTCGCCTGACAATCCGACTCAGCGCTACTTGTACCGGGTGCGATGGGACGGTCAGGAGACGTCACGAGTGAGCCCCGATGCTCAACCTGGCACGCACACCTACGACCTGTCGCCCGACGCGAGGTGGGCCGTACATTCCTATTCGACTTTCGACAAGCCGCCCGTCACCGCACTCATCTCCTTGCCGGATCACAAAGTGGTCCGTGTACTGGCCGATAACCGGGCCTTACAGAAAAAACTAAAGGCACTCAAACCGACGCCGAGCGAGTTCTTTCGCGTGGACATTGGCGACGGGGTGCAGCTTGACGGCTGGTGCGTACTCCCGGCCGGGTTCGACCCCGGGCGGAAGTATCCGGCTTTGATCTACGTCTACGGTGAACCGGCCGGGCAGACCGTTCTCGATCGTTGGACCGGGAAACGGCAACTCTGGCACCGGCTGCTGGCGCAGCAGGGATACTTGGTGTTCAGCTTCGACAATCGCGGGACCCCCGCGCCTCGGGGCAGCGCCTGGCGCAAATCGATTTACCGCCAGGCCGGTGTATTGGCAGCGGCCGATCAAGCCGCGGCTCTGCGCGCGACGGCACAGGCGCGACCCTATCTCGACGCACAGCGTGTGGCCATCTGGGGTTGGAGCGGCGGCGGCTCCATGACGCTGAACGCCATTCTGCGCTATCCCGATCTGTACCAGGCGGCGATGGCCGTCGCTCCGGTACCCAACCTGACCTTCTATGACACCATTTATGAAGAGCGGTACATGGGCTTGCCGAGCGACAATGCGGAAGGCTACCGCCTCGGGTCGGCCGTCACCTTCGCTCGACAACTGGAAGGGGAACTGCTGATCGTCCATGGCACCGGCGATGACAACGTCCATTACCAGGGAACCGAAACGCTGATCGACGAGCTGATCGCCTACAACAAACAATTCTCGGCTTTTGCTTATCCCAGCCGCAGCCACAGCATTTCCGAGCGCAAGAACACCACGCGTCACTTGTACGGATTGCTGACACGATTTCTGCACGACAAGATCGACGCCGGGGCACGGTAGTTTACGGTTGTTTAAGGAGTACCCGTGATCGACACCAACGCATCCAGCACCGAAGCGTCCCTGCGCCACCCACCCGGCCTGTACACGCTGTTCTTCACGGAGATGTGGGAACGGTTCAGCTACTATGGCATGCGTGCCTTGCTGGTTCTGTTCATGACGGATGCCGTTGCCAAGGGCGGCATGAATCTCGGCGATAAGACGGCCACGGCCATCTACGGGCTGTACACGGCGCTGGTCTATCTGGTCGCCTTACCGGGCGGTTGGGTAGCTGACCGGATCCTCGGCGCGCAGCGCGCCGTGTGGTACGGAGGAATCGTCATCGCTTTGGGGCATTTCACGCTGGCGATTCCCCGGACGGATGCTTTTTTCGCCGGCCTGTTCCTGATCGTGGCCGGCACCGGGCTGCTCAAGCCGAATATCAGCGTGATCGTGGGGCAGCTGTATCCGGAAGGGGGAGCGCGCCGCGATGCGGGGTTCACCATTTTCTACATGGGCATCAACGTCGGCGCGGGGATCGGCCCCCTGGTTTGCAGCACGCTAGGTGAACGGCTCAACTGGCATTACGGTTTCGCGGCCGCCGGGATCGGGATGGTGCTGGGACTCGTTCAGTTCTATCTTACTGGGCGGTACCTCGGCGACGCGGGCAAGCAGCCGGCCCACCTGTTTGGAACGGCGCCACAGCGGCGAGGCATTTTGCTTGGACTCACCGCCGGCGTGATCGCGACGCTCGGGGTGATCGTCGCAGTGGCGGCCATGCAGATCCGCATTGATCCGACGCCGCTGGCACGTTACACGAGTTACCTGATCGTCGGAATCGCAGCACTTTACCTGGGCGGTATCTTCGTCACCGGCCGGCTTAGCGGCGATGAAGTGAAGCGGATGATTGTGCTCTGCATTCTGCTGGTCGCCGCCGCCCTGTTCTGGGCAGGCTTCGAGCAGGCCGGATCTTCGCTGAATTTGTTTGCCGAGCGCCATACGATTCGCAGCTGGTCTGGCGATGCCGCGGACAATTTACCGGCGGAAGCAGTCGCCGCCGAAGGCGGTGCGGGGGAAGCGGCCCCGCCAGCGGCAGGTGGATTTGAGATTCCCGCGGGCTGGTTCCAGTCGCTGAACCCGATCTTCATTATTACGCTCTCGCCGCTGATGGCTTCGCTATGGGTCTCCCTCGCGCGCCGCCATCGCAATCCCTCGATTCCCGCGAAATTCGGCCTAGGGCTGGTCCTGGTCGGCCTCGGCTTCCTGCTGATGGCCGCTGCCGCCAAGCTGGTCAGCGGTGGCGAACGAGTGTGGCCGACGTGGCTGCTGACCACCTATTTCCTCCATACCGTCGGCGAACTGTGCTTGAGCCCCGTGGGGTTAAGCGCGGTTAGCAAGCTATCGCCGGCTCGTTTCGCGGGCCAGATGATGGGCATGTGGTTCGTAGCGGCCTCGCTAGGCAACCTGCTGGCCGGCTTGTTCGCCGGCGAGTTCGCCGAAAGCGTGGACGAGATGCCGATGGGGTTTCTGCGGATCGTGGCCACGACACTCGGCTCGGGGCTGTTGCTCCTCGCCTTGGTCCCCTTGATCAACCGCTGGGTTGGCCGCATGGAATAGGCCACCCCTTTCGCCAGAACGCGGGCCGACAGGCACGAGCGTCCATCCGCTTAAGGGGGAAGACGATGTCCCAGCTTATCCCGCTTGGTGGCCAGATAATGGGCGTTGTATTCGTTAATCGCGGGCAGGATCGGAACCTGATCCACCACTTCCAGGTCGAAACCGCCATAGATAAAGGCATCGGTCTTCTTGGGGTTGTTCGTCAGCAACCGCACGCGTCGCAGCCCCAGGTCTTTTAAGATCTGGATCCCGATCCCGTAATCGCGCATATCCGCCTTGAAACCCAGCGCGAGGTTGGCTTCCACGGTATCGAGGCCGGCGTCCTGCAGCGCATAGGCCTTGATCTTCTCGGCCAGCCCGATCCCACGCCCTTCCTGGGGCAGGTAGACAACGGCGCCCACCCCCTCCTGGCTGATCATGTCCAGCGCCATATGCAGTTGATCGCCACAATCGCACCGCAGGGAATCGATGAGGTCACCGGTGAAGCAGCTCGAATGCAGCCGGACGAGAGGCGCATTCGCTTTGGTCAGGTCGCCCATGACCAGGGCGATCGGCTGCTGCGACTCGTACTTGATGTCGTAGACGATGGCGGTCAGGTTACCGCGGCGAGTCGGCAGACTCGCCTGGGTGACACGGGACACCAGTTTCTCGCTGACCCGGCGATGCGCAATCAACTGTTCGATGGAGATGATTTTTAACTGGCGATCCAGCGCGATCTGCCACAACTCGTCGCGCGAAGCACGGTCACCGCGATCGTTCAAGACTTCGCCGAGCACGCCACAAGGAGCCAGCCCGGCCATACGGCACAGGTCGACGGAGGCTTCGGTATGACCAGCCCGCCGCAGCACGCCCCCTTCTTTCGCCAGCAGGGGATAGACGTGTCCCGGGCGAACAAAGTCGGCAGCCGTCGTGGCGGGATCGACGATGGCTCGGATCGTGCGGGCACGTTCGTCGGCTGTGATACCGGTCTTCACCGTGCGGTGGTCGATGGGCGTCAAGAAGGCCGTCCCCAGCGGTGCTGTATTCGCATCGACGACAGGCGAAAGCTCCAGTCGACGGCAGACATCGGGCAGGACGGGCACGCATAGCTGACCACGGCCGCTAAGGATGAAGTTGACATTTTCGGTGGTCGCCTTTTCCGCGGCACAGATGTAGTCGCCTTCGTTTTCGCGATCCTCCGCGTCGACGACAATCACGATTTCGCCGCGACCGAGGGCATCTACCGCAGACTGGACACTCGAAAATTCGTACGCCATGTACCCACGCTCCTGAGAACTCGCCTGCGACCACCCTCGACGCTGAACTCGTCTGTTCCGTATTATAGGCGGCATGCTCGAACGCGAAGAATACGTCGAACAAGCTTACCTTTTCCGCTCGCTCGGCGAACGTATTCCGCAGAATCTGCCTCTGCAGGAATGCCTGCGGCAGGTCAAGGAGGAGTTGCTGGCCTCGTCCAAGCTGCCGATGGCCGTCGACTTTCTGCGGACGGAACTGGAACACGCGGGAGTGTTCGCCACCGCCATGGCGCGCCTGCCGCACTACTTCGCCCCGTTCCAGACATACCTGGTCC
>JBFWYF010000681.1:0-4590 GCA_050186685.1 Pirellulaceae bacterium | reverse complement strand
GGTCCATTATGCCAGCGACAAGGCCGCGAGCGGACGCCGGTCGAGTTGGCCACCTGCCGAGTTCCGTGGCAAGTCAGGTCCCTATCAGGCTTACCGTCGGCCTGCCGAACCCCGCGAACCCGAATTGCGCGAACTGCGGGCCGGTCTGAAGATCCATCCGCTGGTTCAGCCACAGGGGGATGAGCCTGTGGTTGCGACCGGCGAAGAACTGCACCGGTACTGCGAACAGGAACGCGTCCTGTTCCTGTTCTACGCCGGCTTCAACGCGAACGCCTGCATCCTGTCCCGCGACTACGGTACTCTGGAAATGAGCCGCCGCGGATACGAGGTCATCCTGCTGCGCGATTGCACCACGGCCATGGAATCCCACACGACGCAATCAGTGCTGGGGCAAACGGAGGGGGCCGTCCTCTTGCTCGAGATGTTTGGTCAATACTCATTGACCTCGCCCGAACTGATCACCGCATTGAACGACCGCGGCCAGGCACGCCTGGCCCCCTGACTGCCGGCTGCCCCTGACGTGCGCGGGCAGTAGCCAAGGGCACGTTCCCGATCCGGTCGCTCACGGCAATTCGTAGCAGGCCGCTTCGGCCGCGTTTCGAATCAACAGCTTGTGTTCGACGAGACACAAGTTGTTCCAGGTCTTTCCTTCCAGCGCGGGAAAGCGGCCTAGTTCGCGATAGGCCTCGGGAGAGGCTTCGACTAGCGCCAATTCGCCGTCCTCGGACAGTACCAACAGCAGGGCTCCCACTCCGAGGATCTGACCCTGACCATAGCGACCTCGTTTCCATCGCCGCTCGCCGGCGGCGATGTTGACGCATTCGAGCGTGCCATCGGACAGACCGTAGGCGTGACCCGAGTGCACGACGAGATTGGTGAACTTCGTCTTGAGCAGCGTCCGGTTGTGCCACACTTGGCGCGGTGCGAGCTTCTGGCCGTGGAGGTCGATCTGCAGCAGTGCCGCACCCCAGGTATACCCTTTCGACACGAGCAACTGCTGTTGGCCGACCGGCACTGGTTGAGAGCAATTGGCGTTCGCCGTGCTGCTGCCCGGCCACGAGGCCTCCCACAACACGACTCCCGTGGCGGGATCGTGGCCGGTGACGTTCGATTCATTGACGCTGACGATCTGTCGTACATCGGCCAAAGTGGTCAAGATGGGCGACGCATATCCGATTTGTGTCTGACCGGCCTCCCACTGGAACTGCCCCGTACCTCGATCGAAGGCCGCCAGCGAGACGTACGGCCCGCCCGCGGGACCTCCCGCCGGCACGACGACCAGGTCGTCGACCACCAGCGGCGAACCGGATCGTCCCCACGCCAGGGCCTGTGTGTCATTCTCGGGGCGCAAGCCGTATCGCTCGAGCAGATTCTCGTGCCAGATCAGCCGGCCCGTCTGCAGTTCCAGGCAGTGAAGATCACCGACCGCCCCCAGCGCAAAGACCCTGTCTCCGTCGATTGTCGGTGTGCCGCGCGGGCCAGCGCCGCCCAAGAACGTCTCGTGCCGGGCATGGGTCGCATGCGCCCACCGCAAGTTACCCGTGTCCAGTTCGTAGCAACTGACCAGTTCTTCTGCGCCGCGCTGCTCCAGGGTGACGGCCAACCCGCGCGCGGCCGCGAAGGCAGACCAGCCGGCGCCGATCGCCTGGCGCCAGACCAGATGGGGCGGCCGAGCCTCCCAGTCGCGGCTCAGTTCGACTCCCTCCACGCGGGCATTCCGCTGGGGGCCCAGGAACTGGGGAAAGTCGAATGGACTCGGATCGGCCAGGTCGCGTCGGTCGGCATCCTCCGAGGTCGCTAGGGGCACCGGCAACGGGTCGGGAGCCCGCGACCAACGGAAGCGGAAGGACGGTATCAGTTCCCCGGATACATGATCGATGGGAAACAGGACGAAGGCCAGGATCGGCGCACCGATCGCCGCCACCGCGGTCCCGGTGCGAACCCAGCGTGGGAACCCGCTGAAGAACACAAACCAGATGCCGGGTATCAACACGGCAATCAGCAGGCAGACGAGGGTCACGATGTTCGTCACGGCGTTGTCGCCGGTCAAGGAGACGTACTGCACCATGACGCTGACCACGACCAGCGCGCAAGGTACCAGCCAGATCCAGGCAGGCGGAACGACCGGGTGACGACCTTCGGACGCTTCGTCGGCTTCCGGTTTCGCCGATTCCTGAGGATCGCTATCACTGGCTGGGAAAGGGGACGACATTCAGCAAACTCCTTGTTGGGGGCTGTTTCATGACAGCCTAGAAGATTCGGCGGAAGGGCAAATCACTGCTTCCCTCGCAACGTCTGAAGGTAGGCGTACAGGTCGCACAGTTCCTGGTCGGTTGCATCGGCGAGCAATCCCGCCGGCATCAAGGAGACGTTGATTCTGCTCGACGCGATAATCTCGTCGCCGGCCACCCGAACCACGGTATCGGATGACGTTTGTACCAGCGTCGATTCTGGCGACTCGTACACGATCAGGCCGACCAGGGTGCGTCCCGAGGCGGTGACGACGCGCGTGGTCTGATACAGAGGCGAGACTTCCTTGCTCGGATCCAGGATGTGCGCGAACAAGTCGAGACGGGACATGCGTTGTGCGGCGCCGGCGAGATCCGGGCCGAGCGGTCCCGTGCCGGCATGGCAGCGATGACAGGCTCGCCGCTGGAACACGGCTTTCCCTCGCTCCGCAAGACCTGTCTCCCACGGAAGGCGGGCCAGTCGCCGGTTCCAGGCCGTTGTGTCTTCTCCGAATCCGCGAATCTGATCGGCGGCTTCCGGAGCGAATCGTTGGAACCATGCCCAGATTCGTTGGCTCTCATCCGCCGCGCTCTCGTCCGGCGAGGCCGTTTCCGCCAGGGCGTCTCCTGCCCATGTTCGGATCAGGCTTAGCAGTGACTGACGCACTGAATCGTAGGCCGGCAGCGTGGCATACACGCGCAGCGCCCGCACGGCGGCGCCCAGTTCTTCGACGCGCGGCTGGACGGGCAGCGAAGCGAGTGCGCGAGCCGCTGCTTCCACTACATCCGGCTCCGGTGCCGCCAGCCCGATTACCAACCGTTCCCGGTCCTCCAGCGCGGGGAACCGAGCAAGTTCCCGCGTGATCTCGTCCTGCAAGCGGTAATCCGACCACTGTTTCCTTAACTCCGGCAGTGCTTCGGAGCGCGGCAGGACTGCCGCGACGGCCACGCATTCTTCCGACCACTCGTGCCGCCGTTCATCGAGGCGACGGAGCAGTTGACGGGCCGCGGCCTGGCGCGTCGTTTCGGGCATGTGCATCACGTAGAGGCTGTGCTGCGGCAATCCAAAATCCGGCATCCCTATCACGGCCTCGGCCAATTGCCCATCGCGAGCCACCAAGTGCTCAAAGGCCTCTGCCAATCGCAAGGGCCAGTTACGGCTGGCGAACCGTTGTTGGGACTGCATCTTGGCGGGGAGCCGGACGAGGGCCCGCGCCGTCGCGAGGGTGATGTTCGCGGAGCGCGGGCCAGGCAGTTGCGCAAGGACCATCAAGTAATGCAAGTCGTCCGTCACGGGGCTGTTGTCGGTCCAGCGAGCTGCGAGCAACGCGTGTGCCGTCGCGTCCTCCAACTGCATCAGAGCGCACAGGCGAGCTGTCTCGATCGCCAGTTCCGGCTGGCCTGCCGCGAGCGCGGGGAGCAGATCGGCGGCTCGCGTCCGACCCAATCGTGCGGCAGCTTCACGGTGCGCGTGCAGCGAGTAACCTGGCAATTGCCCGCGGGTGTCGGACTCGAGCTCGATGTCGCCCCACGCCAGTTCCATCAAGCGGATGGCTTCGATCCGCTGATCCGGATCGCTGGCCGCCGTGAATGCGCGAGCCGCCGTCTCCGCGTGATTCGGTCGCAATTGCCCGCGCAGGTGCAGCCGCCAGAGCAGGGCCAGCAGCGTGGAAGTCGAGCCTTCGGGCGGCTCGACAGGGCGTCCGTCGCCTCGATGACGCAGGTCGGCCAGCAGGGCAGCGGCTCGGACTCGGCGCTCGGGATGCTGTTCGATGGCGCCCCAGTTTGCTCCGGCGAGAGGCTCGCGGTGGGGCGCGCTGGCGGCCAGTGCTTCCCAGGCTGCCCGCTGCACCAGCGGCGACTCGCTCCATGTGAGTTTGGCGAGCGTCTCGAAACGGTCGGATTCATAGTGCACACGCCCCAATGACCACGCCAGTCGTGCCGCAACTTCGGCATCCGGCTCGGCAACGACCTCATGCATGGTATCGGCCGGCAGTCCCCCGAACAGTTCTGTCAAGATTTCGATGGCTCGGATTCGTTGGCGCGCGTCGAGCGACGACTTCAGGGCGGCCTGGACAAAAGCGGTTGCCCCCAGCTGCTTCGCGACGGGCACCCACTGAGCGCGCGACCAGGCCGACAAAGGTTCATCCGCGGACAGCACATCCGCGACTGCCGACGACGTTCGCGTCGGCACCGGAGTGGGGCCGCGGTAACGCACGCGATAAACGCTGCCTTGCGTCCTGCGGCCTCCGGCGGCGATGTACAGCTCGCCCGCCGCCCCCACAGCCAGATCGTCGGGTTCGAACCCCTCATCCCCCACGGACTCCAGGAATACCTCGCTACGTGAACCGTAGGTCGCCGA
>JBFWYF010000680.1:0-4594 GCA_050186685.1 Pirellulaceae bacterium | reverse complement strand
TTTCACCGGCGCGATGACAATTCTGACAAGAGCGCTGGAGGATGGGCATCACGTCCTTGGCGAACGTGGGAGTTGCCGCTCCCTGCGCCTGGGCGCTCGCGACACCAGGAGCGATTGCAAGCGCTCCTACCGCCGCCAACGCCATCCGGGCAAACCTACTCATGCGAACCTCACTTTCCGACAATCGGGTGACCGCAGCAACAACGTGCAGATCCGACACACAAGAACGTACTACCTGCGCACAGCTAACTTACAACGACGACGGCTATTCCGTCCACGGTGTAACGGAAACATAGGTCCAACCAGCACAATGAGATCCAAGAATCCGTCGGACGGCCAGAGACGCGCCGGCACCTCCCGATCGAGGCAGCCACGGGGAGCTCAGCAGAGAGGGTACTGCCCCGCCGACGTCCCGGCTCTCTATGTATCGGTCCCGGTCGGCCGCCGCCGGAGGCGGGGCGTACACTGGCGTATGCAGCTCCACATCGCCCGCCTCTGTCTCGATTGCAATGAAATCCACGACTCAGAGACGTGTCCGGTCTGCGGATCCGGGGCCTGTGCCTATCTCTCCAAGTGGGTACCGGCGCCGGAGCGACGGCAGCGGCCCAGAGCGACGACATCCCCGGAGGCCACCGTCTATCGCGAGTTGATCGAGCCTGCCCCCGCCGGCCCCCGGCCAAGCAGACTTCTCCGGAAGACGGCCCTCGGATTTGCGGCAATTGCCGCGGCGGGCTGGATCTGGCGTCACCTGCAAACGCTGCCTAGACGGCGTCCGACAGGGACGTGAAGTTGAAGTCCCGAATGCGCAGGGCCGGCATCAATCTCCCGGCCGAAACCGGTTCTGGCCGGCCGATCGCGTCCAGCCGGTCGAGCATCAGCAGCGGACTCTCGTTCCAACGGAAGTTCTTCAACGACCGGGTGACCTTGCCGTCCTCGATGAGGAACACGCCATCCCTCGTGAGCCCCGTGTACAGCACGGTCCGGGGATCCAGGCTGCGAATGTAGAAGAAGTGCGTCACCAGGATTCCGCGCTCGCACTCCGCAACAAGCTGCTGCGTCGTACGGGTGCCGCCGGTCAGCGCCAGTCCGCCGATCAACGGATCGCCGCCGGTCGCCCGGGCACTCTGCTTCTCAGCCCAGAACCGGGTATAAGCGAGGCTTTGCAGCACGCCCTTCTCGATCCACACCAGGCGAGGCACCGGCAGTCCGTCCTCATCGAATGGCTGGCCTCGCAGCGATGAGTCTGAGGGGTCGGAATACAGCGTGACCCGTTCGTCCACCACCCGCTCGCCAACCCGCGTGCCTCCAGACGGTTTCGAGAAGGCGCTTCGCCCCTCGTCTGCGTTCCTGGCTCCAAGAGCCCCGGCAAGTAGCGGAACAAGATCGTTCACCGCCTGGGGCTCGAGAATCGTCAGATAGCGGCCCGGGGCCATTTCCTGGGGATTCCTGCTCGCGACTGCCTTCTGCGCGGCGGTTCGTCCAATCGCCGCAGGATCGATGATCGACCAGTCTCGCGCCCCGCCTCGAGCCCAGCCACTACCGGTCTGATCGGGTGTGCGCGCCGTCACCGAGAAGTTCGCATCGGTCGAACGGTGATAGGCAAAGAGTCCGTTGCTGGTCGCTACCGCGATTGCCGATGCGTTCGCCTCCAGGAAGCCGGCCGTGAACACATCTCCTGCCTCTACGCCCGATTCCCTTGCGGCATCCACGGCGCGGCCGACGATCTCGGCTCGCGACTCCCCCTCGAGATCGGCCGTGGCATCCACGTAGGCATCGACCGCGGCGTAACTCTGCGGCCCGAGTTCCGGCAAGAACTCGGGATCATCAGGAGAAAGGCGCGCAATCCGGATCGCCGTGTCGACAGTCCGCTCGAGAGATTCGTCGTCGAGAGAATTCGTATACGAAATTCCACGGCGGCGTCCGACCGTGGCCGTGATGTACATGGACGCGTCGGTAACGCTCCCCGACGTCGTGATGCTGCCGTCTGCGAACCGCGTGTGGCCATTGCGGTAGCTCAGGATGTTCACGCGGGTCTGTTCGGCGGTGCTCAGATCGAGTACACGGTCCGCGAGTGCTCGCGCAGCCTCGCGGGTGAGGAGCGAAGTCGCGCTTTGCGCCGCTGCAGCCGGCTCTTGCGCTTGGCTGCTGCCTGAAGATACCGGGCGAGCATTCATGCGGCACGCCCCGTGTTCAGAACCGTCACGTTTCTGAAGCGCGCCGGCACGCACCCATGGCTCACCGAGTTGTTCTGCGGAGGCTCTCCCTTGCCATCGTTGAAGACGCCCCCCATCCAGTACGACGACGGTCCACCGATGAGATCCATCGAGTTCCAGAACACCGGCGTATTGCTCTGATAGGCGACGTCCTTCAGCATTCCGCCGATCTTTCCATTCAGCACTTCGTAGAACGCCTGTCCGGAGAACTGGAAGTTGTAGCGCTGGTGATCAATCGACCACGAACCACGATTCCGGATCAGAATGCCGCGCCTGGTGTCGGAGATGATGTCGTTGATGTCGATGTCCTCCTCCCCCGGCAACAGCGAGATGTTTGGCATGCGCTGGAACTGGACCGCACCCCACGAATCGGCGAACGAGCAGCCGTGCGAACGGGACACACCGGTCAGCTTCTGAATCCGGGCGACTTGTTCCCTCGTCGTTTGATAGTCCTTGAAGACACCGCGCTCAACCAGCAGCCATTGATCCGCCGGGACGCCTTCGTCGTCCCAGGCAACCCGACTGAGGGACCCTTCCTGCGTCCGGTCGGCCTGAACGTTCATGAAGGAGGGGCCATAGCGAAACTTGCCGATGACCGCCTCTGGAGGGGCCAGGAAGCTCGTGCCGGCGAAGTTGGCCTCCAGTCCAATCGCGCGATCCAGCTCCGTCGGATGGCCAATCGATTCGTGCAGCGTCAGCCACAGGTTCGTTGGCTCGATGATCAGATCGTACTCACCCGGATCGACACTCCGCGCCGTAAGCTTCTGTGCGGCGATGGACGCCCACCGTTCGGCCTGGCCCGGCATGTCGAGCGACTCGACGTATTCCCACCCCAGGGCGCGGGGCGCCAGTTCCTCTTCGTACCCCTGAAAATCGCCGCTGCTTCCCATCGCGGTTACATAAAAGGTGGGACCGACCCGGACCATCGTCTGGGTGACATTTGTGCCGGCTGTGGTCAGGAGAGTCTTCTGTTCGCGCAACAGCTCCAGGTTCGAGTTCGCGAACCGCACTTCCTTGACTCTCATGGCCGCCGCGTTCGCAGACAACAACAGACTCACCTTCTCTTCGATGGGGACGAGGAAGGGATCGCGACCGAGGGGCGTCATCCATGTGCCTGTGACAGGCTGCACGGGCGCGAGCTCGACGGGCTGCCTTCGGACGCGCTCGGCGGCTCGGGCGAGAGCTGCCGCCTGCAACGCCGCCTGCTGAGCATCGCCGCGAGTGACCCTGCTGGTCGCAGCAAATCCCCAGCTGCCGTTGACGAGTGCCCTGATGCCCAGTCCGTACGATTCGTTGTCCGCGACGAAGCGAACCTGCTGCTCGCGCGTATAGATCGCCTGACGACGATACCGGGTAACGCGAACGTCCGCGTACGTCGCGCCGGCCGATCGCGCGGCATCGAGTGCGGCTTCGCCAATCTCGATCGTCGCGGAGTCTGCGGCAGGGGCCGCGACGGCTTGCGCCGACGCCAGGTAGCGTAATTGCGGACTTGCGGCAAGGGCAGCCGCGGCAGTCGCTGTGGTCCTGATGAACTCCCGCCGGGTCGAGGCCACTGGTCCTCCCTCGATGTGGAAATGGGGGAATCAACCGACGCGGATAGGGTCTGTTATGTGTTCTTCAGGATAGTCCGACTGCCGGCCGAAAGGAACCTCCCCGATGGTCGGCCGCGCCGCATCGCGTACGCTATACGACGAGAGGCAACTGTTGATCGACCCGTCCATCGGATCCAGATTCGCGGGCATTGCCCTGGGGCACGTCGCGCGTGAGTATCCGAACAAGCTCGATCATGTCCTGAACGGGCCAGCCGACCTGAAGTCGCCGCGAACCCTCCACCCCATGTTCTTCGGCAGCTTCGACTGGCATTCGAACGTGCACGCGTGCTGGCTCCTCGCAACCATGCTTCGCCGCGTTCCCGATCTGCCGCAGCGGCAGACCATCCGCGACCTGTTCAACGACCGATTCACCGAGGCGCACGTCGCCACCGAAGTGGCCTACCTCGCTCAGCCTCTCCGCGGAACGTTCGAACGGCCCTACGGGTGGGCCTGGCTGTTGATGCTTGCGGCCGAACTCACCCGCCACGCCACCGGCGAGGGACGCCTGTGGGCGGCCCGGCTCGCGCCGCTTGCTGCCGCGTTCTCTTCCCGCTTCAGGAGCTTTCTCCCCAACGCGCCGTACCCCATTCGAGCTGGAACTCACGGCAACACGGCATTCGCACTCTCGCTCGCCTTCGAGTACGCCGGCGCCGCAGCAGACGAGTCGCTGGCGACGACGCTCCGCACGGCCGCCCTCCAGTGGTACGAAGGTGACGCCGACTGCCAGGCATGGGAGCCGTCAGGCGATGATTTCCTGTCGCCCGCGCTCACCGAAGCAGAATGCATGCG
>JBFWYF010000679.1:0-4600 GCA_050186685.1 Pirellulaceae bacterium | reverse complement strand
AATCGCGGCCCTTGGAGAAATGGCGACCCACCGGGCAACGCGATCCGCTTCGGGGACCAGGTAGGGAACTCGGGCGGGAACCGCCGTCGGCGTGGTGCCAAAAATGCGCGGCACGCTCATCAGCGCTGCATGGCGGTCAAAAGCCGGCAACGGGTCACCGGTCGCAACCAGTTCGTCCACGCCTGAACAGCTCCCGAGGATGGGTACCATCGCCCGGGGGCATTCCAAAACCACCCGTCCCACTCTTTCTCGTACCCACGGCGCATAGCGGCAGAACAACAACGTGTCCCCGAGCCCTTGCTCGCAGTACAGGAGCACGGTCGCCTTCGCGCATCGCTCGCCGGTCCATGCCGGCTGAGAAAACTCGCGTGCGACAAACGCCTTGGTCTGCCAGCGCCATTCATATTCCTGCCAGCCGCGGTCCCAGTCGCCCTGCTGCAAGTGAATGAGTGCCAGGTTAAAGTGGGCCTGCGCGTGTTCTGGATTTTTGCGAAGCGCACAAGTCAGCTGATCCACGGCTCCCTCGCGATTCCCCTGCTGTGCCAGGACGGACCCCAGGCCAACATGGGCGGCCGCTTCGGCGCCATCCCGGTTGAGGATTCTTCGATAACAGGCGGCAGCGCGTTCGAAGTCGCCCTCGTCGGCAAACCACTTTCCCAGGTTGATCAGGGCCGACTCATGGTCCGGATCGAGTGCCAAGGCCCGTTCGAGGTTCACCCGCGATTCCGCTGTCATGCCGAGTTCACGCTGGGCATTCCCCAAATTGGAATACGCATCGATGGAACCTGAGTCGAGTTCCACTGCTCGGTGAAACAGGTCTTTGGCTTCGGCAAAATATCGGTGCTCCGCGAGCAGGACTCCGAGTCCAAGGTATGCGTCGGCGCGATCCGGCCCCAGCTGGATCGCCGTGCGGTAGCTCCGTTCCGCGTCGAGCGACTGGCCCATCCGGGCCAACAGACGCCCGCGAGACAGGTGTGCCGAGACGTTGGCAGGCTGCAGCTCAAGCAGGTTCGCAAGACAACCAGCGGCGACGGCCAGATCCCCGCGCGTCTCGTGAATACCGGCCAAATTCTCCCACGCCGCGACACAGCGCGGCGCCAGCGTGAGCGCCGTCCGCAGGCTTGCCAGCGCCTCGTCATACTTACCGAGCTCGCGCAGCGATCTCGCGTGATTGACATACGCGTCGACGAATGCCGGGGAAATGGCGACGGCTCGACGAAACGCCTGCTCCGCCTCCGTGGGCCGGTTCATCCAGGCGAACGCTACGCCCTCGAGGTTCGATGCTTCAGCCGGTTTGAAGTCGCCGGCTCGCGCCTTCTGAAACCCGAAGACCGCTTCAAGGAGCTTTTGCTGGCGAAGACAGACGACACCCAGGCGGAACCACGCTTCGGCGCAACCGGAATCTTGCGCAAGCACGGCACGGTATTGCGCCTCCGCACCGGATACGTCGCCGCGTTGTTCCCGCTGCCAGCCTTCCCTCAGGGACGTGTGATTTACGGCCATCTCACGACTCGATCATCCTGTGGCAGCGCATTTCTCCCGCCAAATCCGCTGCATGAGTTCACCCCAATGCTCCGCGAAACGACGGGCATCACACAACGGCGAACTCGCCACCTGCGGCCTCATCCGTGCACGCAAGCCGACGAGAGACTCCAGATCCCCCGCCAACCGCACCCCTTTCTCGACATAGTCTTCGACGCTGGAAGCGACCATTGACTCGAGCCTCGCATTCGTCAGATGGCTCAGGCTATGTCGGCTGGCAAACGTGTCGCCCGGGACCGTGATGACCGGCACACCCATCCAGAGAGCCTCGCACGTTGTGACGCCACCGGAATAAGGAAAAGTATCCAGGGCAATATCGATGTGGGCGTAACGCGAAAGAAGTTGCTCATGATCGGTCTTGCCACTCATCTGGATCCTCCGCGGGTCGACACCATGCTGCTCGAACAAGCCGCGAAATGAGCCGCTCAGCGCAGGATCGCTCCAGCCCTTGTATTGCAGCATCAGCTGCGAACCGGGGACTCGACGCAACAGCGCCGACCATGCCGCAACCACGGCCGCATTGATCTTCGCCGGCTGCCCGAAATTGCCGAAAGTAACGGTCCCGCGTTGCAGCGCCGGCAAGGCCGATACATCCGGCGCATACGCCGGCGGAGCATAGCACACGTAACCATGCGGCAGGCGGACGACCGTTTCACAATACAACGATTCGGTGCCCGGTGGAACATGAAACCGATCGGCGAGCAGGAAGTCCATCGCCGCCAGCCCGGTTGTGCCGACGTATCCCATCCAGGTGACCTGGACCGGGGCCGGCTTGCGCGCAAACAACAACATGCGGTGACCTCCAGCGTGCCCGCAGAGATCGAACAGGATGTCGACGCCATCCTGGCGGATTTGGTTCGCCAGACTCCCATTGTCCACTTGCAGGATGTCACGCCAGTGGGCACAACTTCGTCGAATACGCTCCGAATGGGAGTCCCGGCGAGGTCGGTCGGAGTAACATACGATCTGGAAATCGGCAGGGTCGAGGTTCTCAAGCAAGCCCACCAGGAAGTATCCGACTGGATGCTGGGCGAGTCCGTCCGCTACGAAACCGACAGTCAAGGGTCGCGTCCGCTGAGGCGCACGGTTCGCCGCGTGCCACCTCCCCTGGAACTCGGCGCCGTGCCGCCGATCAAACTCCTGGTGAGTCTGTTTCAACTCGTCCGCCGTAATGCCCGGGCGATACTGGGTGGCGTACAGCAGTCGGCTGTGTGCGGAGGAGTAACTGGGCTTGATTTCCAGCGCGCGGCGATAGGATGCCACCGCTTCCTCGATGCGCCCCACATCGTGCAACACGACCCCCAGATTGGTGTAGGCTTCTGCCATCTGGGGATTCAACTCGATCGCGCGGCGACTGGCCTCGGCCGCCTCGGACAATCGCCCCAGAGACCGCAGTGCGACGCTCAGATTGTTGAAAGCCCCCGCATGGCCCGGTTCCAAGTCGACGGCGGCACGAAACGCTTCGACACTTTCCTCGGATCGCCCTAGGTTCTTGTAAATGTACCCGAGCTCGTTCCACGTCGACGCCGACGCGGGTCCGCACTCCAGGGACCGGCGCAGCGCGGTTGCCGCCTCCCCGAATCGCGCTGCATCCCGCATCAAGATCCTTCCTAGTGCCTTGTAAGCGTCCGCATGTTCCGGGTGCTGCTGCACGAGAGCGCGAAGCAGCGATTCGGCTTCGGCCGTGTGCTCGGCCTGCGTCAGCACATGACTCAACTGCAGTCGCAACTCGATCGAATTCGGTTCCAGTTGGAGCGCGCGGCGGCATGCGACCACGGCTTCTTCATGACGGCGCATTGCGGCCAGGGCGGCACACCGGTTCGAGTGAAAGGCCGCTACCTGGGCATTGATGGCGATCGCCTGGTCGATCAAGCCAATCGCCTCCTGCGGATTCCCTTGTTGCAGCCGTTCAACGCCGAGAAGGTGCAAAGCGTATTCGTGTCGAGGGTTAATCCGCAGGACCTGTTCCAACTCGGCCCGCGCTTGAACCAGCTCACCCGACTGGTGAAATCGCACGCCACGTTCAAAAGCCTCGCGGCATTGGGCGGCGAGATTGCCCGATGCGGCGTCCTGCGCCGGCGCTAAACCTGCCGACGGTTGACCGATAGGACCTGCGGGAAACATCACGCGCGCTGGAATCTGGCGGTTATCGGTCGTGCGGATCGGTCGAATCGGGCTCTTGTCCCGAGTCGTCAGATGGACAATTCCGATCGGCGCGCGCGGCAGGTATGGCTCGACCATCCGCCGCTGATGCTCGTCCCACATGGGAAACCCATTGTGGCACGTCCAATTGCACGTCGCAGGCAACAATTCCGTCTTTTCCAATAACCCCTGCATGTAAACGATCACATTTAACGCCAGTTGATCGGTCATGATGCCACACCGCCATTGCAGAGCACGTGCGATGGCCGACCGCCACTCGTTCCAATGCGGCGCTGCCGCGTCCAGTCCAAATACTCCCGCATTCAGCATGGGATAACTGCACAGGCGATCGCCGACACCAGGACCAAACTGTGCCGCGTACCAGCCCGCCACGGCCTGCCAGTATTCGGGCAAGCCACCATACTGCCTCCAACTGCATCGATCGATTTCGGGCACGACTGCCAATCCGCGGCGCATGCGTGCTCCCGCGCAGAACAACTCAATGGCACGCCATTCCTGCACCCAGGCGTCCGCATCGATCCACACGTAAGTCTCGAAACCTGGAAAGTAGTCTCGCAGAAACGGCCGGGCCAGCAGCCCTCGCAGGTAGCCCGGCAACTCGGACCGGTTGGCGAACTCAAAGTGCCATGCCGGTTCGCAGCACACGTCGACATGGGCCTCCAGCCAGCCTCTTTGCTGCGCGGTACATCCCACGTCCATGACCGCGAGTGCGTACGAGGATCGAGGACGAGCGGCATTGATCGATTCAATACAGCTCGCCAGAAACTCGAAGTAACGACTGTCGCCCGCCGTTATGATGACCGTTTGCTGGCCCTTAGCCATCTGGAGAAACTCCCCTGGCGCTCGTGACGAAAGACTATGCCCGTCCGATTGGATCGACCGACTTGCGGGCGAC
>JBFWYF010000678.1:0-4578 GCA_050186685.1 Pirellulaceae bacterium | reverse complement strand
TCGGACACACAGTGATTCGCCGCCCGGAAAATGCTACCCCCCATGCGGTGGTGCTTGGTCCCGAGTTGACCCACCCGAGGCCGCCCTCGATACTGGCCGGTCGCCGCTGGCACCTGAAACGATGAAATCTGCGAGGTTCTCATGTTGATACCTGCCCCCAAACGACGTCGATTTCGGCGCTCCCGGCCTCGTTCAGGGGCACTGTTCGTATCCGTCCTGCTCGTGGCCGTTCTACCTGCGGCCTGGTCCGCTCGGGTGGTCGAGGGGGCAGACAGGGGCAACAGCCCGCGGGGCCCGAATATCATCTTTATCCTGGCTGACGATTTGGGTTGGGGAGACTTGGGCTGTTACGGCAATCGGCTGGTGCAGACTCCGGAGCTGGACCGGCTGGCCGGGCAGGGGACGCTGTTCACGCAATTTTACGTCTGTGGATCCGTGTGTTCGCCCAGCCGCTGTGCGTTTTTTACGGGTCAGTACCCGGCTCGCCAGCGGATTCACGGGCATTACGCGACCCGGTCGATGAACGCGGCGCGGGGAATGTCGCAGTTTCTAGACCCCCAAGTGCCGAATGTGGCGCGAGTGCTCAAGAGCGCGGGTTATGCGACAGCCCATATCGGCAAATGGCATCTGGGAAGTAACTCCGGAGGGCCGGACCCCGCGGCCTACGGATTCGATTTTGTGGGAACGGGCGAGAGGGAAGGGGCCAATGGTCCGAGCGGGGACCGGTTTTTCCGGGCCCGTTCCACCGAATTGTTCGTGGACGAGGCCCTTCACTTCATCCGCGAACACCGCGAGGGTCCGTTCTATCTGCAATTGTGGACCTTGTTGACGCATGCCACTTTGAATCCCACCGATGCGCAGATGCAGCGGTTCGCGCGTTCGAGCAACCCTGGCATTCAGCACAAGAGCGCACGGACGATTTACAACGCGAGCCTGTTCGACCTGGACCAGCAGATCGGTCGATTGTTGAGGGAGCTGGAGGCGCTGGGGCTGGCCGAGCGGACGGTCGTCGTCTTTTCTTCGGACAATGGCCCTGAGGATATTCACATTGCCAATGCGGGGCACAGCGGCATCGGATCGGCGGGGCCTTTTCGAGGCCGCAAGCGTTCGCTTTACGAAGGGGGCGTGCGGGTGCCGTTTCTGGTCCGCTGGCCGGGACAGGTACGGGCCGGTGCCGTGGACGACGATTCGATACTGGCCGGCGTGGACTTGTTGCCGACCCTGGCGGGTTTGGCGGGTGCGACGCTGCCGGATACGAAGCTGGACGGTGAAGATGTGGGGGAACTGTGGCGCGGGAAGCCACGCGCTCGGCAACAGCCCTTGTTCTGGGAATGGCGTTTTCGCATCGCGGGGCCAATTTTTCATCACAGTCCTCAGCTGGCCATCCGCGATGGCAACTGGAAGCTTTACATGAACCCCGATCGCACGAGGGTCGAGCTGTACGACATGCCTCGCGACGCGACGCAGCTGAACAACCTGGCCGACCGGCATCCCGAAGTGGTTGAGCGGCTGGCGGAACGGTTGCTGGCCTGGCGGGCGACCCTGCCGGACGGTCCCAGGGATGAGGGGGCTGGACAGGCCAGCTATCCCTGGCCACGCAGCCAGTCGCGCCCTTAATGCCGGCTGCGCGACCGCGGGGAGATCAGTAAGGCTCCGCCCCAAAACCCACCTGGCTGACCGCGAAGCCGTCCCCCAAGTCCCCGTTCCCGGTACTCTGGCGAGGGCTAGGGTGAGGGCCAAGGACGAGGGAGATTGATACGTGGCAACTATTGAAACACTGGATCTGCATTTTCAGGGGCATCCGCGCGTGGTGGCCTCGTTCCTGATCCGCCATGCCGGGGGAGCGGTATTGGTCGATTGTGGTCCCGGTTCGACGATTCCCGCACTGGAGGCGGCGCTATCCGAGCGGGGGCTGTCCGTGACGCAGGTAACCGACGTCCTGTTGACCCACATCCATCTGGACCACGCGGGCGCCGCAGGGTGGCTGGCGCGCCGCGGAGCTCGTATTCACGTGCACCCGCAGGGCGCAGCACACCTGTTAAATCCTGACAAGCTGTTGGCCAGCGCGGCGCGGATCTATGGCGAGCAAATGGAGCCGCTCTGGGGATCTTTCCTGCCGGTGCCGCCTGACCGGCTTCTCATTCCGCGGGACGGGGAGGCGGTTATTGTGGGCGAACATCAGTGGATCGCACTGGACGTACCCGGCCATGCGGAACATCACTTCGCTTACCTCTATGGCGATGCCTGCTTCTGTGGCGATGTAGGTGGAATCCGTCTGCCAGGGCCGCCGCACGTGCGAGTGCCGATGCCGCCGCCGGAGTTTCACCTGGAGAAGTGGCGGGCCAGCGTCACACGACTCCAGTCACTCGGCATGTCCCGCATCGCTTTGGCGCACTTTGGAATTTACGACGATGCGGCGTCTCACCTGAGGGCGTTGTCGCGTGCGCTGGACGAGGTCGAGGAATTCCTCCATGCGACGATGGTGGTCGGGCCCTCGGTCGACGAATTGAACGCCACCTTTCTCGCCTGGTCGGCGGACCGTTCGCGCGGTGAAGGTCTTTCCGAGGCGGAGCTCGCCTCCTACGAGGCGGCCAATCCGTCCTGGATGTCCGCGGCCGGCATGCTCCGTTATTGGCGGAGGCGCGAGGCAAAGTAGCTTATTCCCAGCCAAAGGTCTCTTCGGCAGCAAACACCACATCGAGCGTCAACGGATCGAGCACCGCCGCGTCGTCGTCGGACGAGAGTTGCGGGTTCAACCCGTCCGAGGATTCGGCACTCTGCGGCACGCCTGGGACAATTAGGAACGCTTCGCCCGATTCAGCCGTCGGTGGCAGTGCGTCCGAGACCATCGGCGCCGAACCCATACTCGCGGCGGATTCCCCCGGTAAGTCGACGATCGCCGGCGACAGCGACCCTGCAGCGGCCAGAATCGAAGAAGCGAACAACGTATCCGTCGACGCGCGCGAACTGGTCGAGTCGGCTTGGACGACCATGTGAGTCGAGTCGTTGATGTCCAGCTGGGCCGGCGACTCCCCTTCGCCGCCCGACGCCATGCGGTTGAGGTGATTGATGGCCTGCAGGACGTCAAAGGGTGCGATATGGCCATCGCCGTCGGTGTCGAAATACGGAGCCGTCAGCACGGTACCGGTGGGCGGCGGCAGCACACGCGGGCCATCGCGGTTCAGCGAGTTAATGATCGTCAGGACGTCCAGCGGCGCCTCGTACCCATCACCATTCACATCAAATCGCAGTGTGGGATTTTGCCATGGCTTCTGAACCGCCATGGCGGCGTTTACGAGCATCTGGCGCAATTCAGCGTAGTTGGCCGTATCGGCCAAACTGTGCGATGTCAGGTTGTAGACGCCGACCGATTCGTTGTCGCCACCCAGGATGACGACGTCGCGATACGTCACGCTCCAGGAGTCGTACCAGATGTCGGATTCCTGATTGCCGTTCGCGTCGCCGTCCTGCAGCCAGGGCAAGGAGCGGCCGCTCATCATCTGCGCATTCGCTGAGCTTTGCCCGAATTCGTTGACGCCGATGATCTGAATATCCAACAGCGGATAGCTGCTGCGCAAATCCGCTTGCATCGTGTCCAAGTAGCCGAACTGGCTACGACAGTACCCTCACGTCGCGTGAGCGAAGTACCACGCCGAGACCTGGTCGAGGTAGTCGCGGGGAGATACCGCCTGCCCGGACCGGGATGACGCGGGATTGAGGTCGATTAGATGAAAATCTGGCCGCGGTGTCCCTTCCCCTTCGGGCAATGCGTATACCAGCTCGGTCTGCGCGTCCAGCATGGCGCGCGACTCCAGGCACTCCAGCGTCAAATGCCGCTTGATCATCACATCGGTTCCTCACAAGGTCTGCCTGCTGTTCGCGGAGGCTGACGCACTTGCCCCAGACCCCTACGGGATAGGGCCGGTTCCGCAACCCAATGTCACTCCCACAAAGCCTAGCTCGCTGAGGGGATGCGTTCTGACTTCATCTTATTGGACGCGCCACGAACGTCAATTGAACGGCACACCGTGCGCTGCGGAGTGGGTGGCGCCCAGCAGCTACCCTCCGCCCGAGCGCGTGTGGCCGTCAGGCGGTTCCCCACTATGGCGGGCCGATTGTCGCAACTCGTGGCGGAGGCGAGGGACACTAACTCCCGACGTTGCGAGAGCGTAGGACGGTCCCGGGAATATCTGCCGTAAAGGTTACCGTTTGTGTGGCCTGGGTCGGTTGTGTGGCCTGCAGGCCGCGTAGCGGTTCTGCCGCCATGGCACGCGTGCCGATCGCCGCTCCGGCCATTCACCGCCGCAATCGATCGTCCCCGGCGCCGGCTTGCTCCAGCTCGCGCTGGGGATTGTGCAACGGCAGGTAGCGATAGTAGACCTCGAGACACAACGCCGCCATCGCCGTCGTGTAGATCCGGCCGCCATAACCGCCCCACACGTCCCGTGTGTCCCAGCTGCCCGCCAGAGGCCCTTCGCGATGTTGGCGTGGGACAAGTTCCCGCTGCAGCTGTGCGTTCCACGTCTGCCAGGCTTCCCCTTGGCGATGGAATAGCGCGAGCGTGGCGTAGTACCAGTA
>JBFWYF010000677.1:0-4602 GCA_050186685.1 Pirellulaceae bacterium | reverse complement strand
ATCTCGACCTGGCAGAATCGCTGCTCGACACAGCCGATCCCCGACATGCGGAAGCGCTGACCCAGGTCGCCGAAGCGAAGCGAGAGCGGGAAGCACGTCAGCAACGACTGAAAGCCAACCGTCGCCTCATTCGCAGCCTGGTTACCGCATGCGTGCTGCTCCTGGCCACCGGACTCGCTTCCGTCAGTTATCAGACTCATCAGGTCCGCAAGCAGCGCGATCTCGCGCAGCAGAACGCGGAGGATGCTACCCGGCAGAAAACCCAGGCGGAGGAGCAGCGCGAGCGGGCAGAAAAAGGAGAGCAGGAGGCGATCGCCCAGAAGCAGATCGCCGAGGAGCAGACGGCACTCGCGGAACGGCAGACTCAGGTAGCAAAGAACGAAAGCGAAGCCGCCAAGCGAGCGCGCGAAGCCGCCATCCGCGCTCAGGCCGAGGAAGCCAAACAGCGGGAACTGGCCGACCAGAATGCGCGGAAGGCGCGCGAAGCGGAGACCGTGGCTTTGGCGGAGCGCGATAACGCCAACTACGAAAAATATGTCGCGTTGATCGGACTCGCCGCCGCCAAGATCGAAGAGAACGCTTTCGGCTATGCGCGGGAGTTGCTGCAGCAGTGCCCCCCGGCGCTGCGCAACTGGGAGTGGGGTCGTCTGATGTACCTGTGCGAACAAAGCGTGCAGGTGGTCGAGGCGGGAACACCCATCAATGCCGTCGCATTTTCCGCCGATGGCCGCCAGTTTGCCACGGGCGGTTGGAACGGACTGGCGCAAGTCTTTCAGGCGCAGGACGGTCAGCGCGTCAGCACGATGCAGCACGCCGGTTCGTATGTGTATGCCGTCGCGTACTGTCCCAGCCGACCCGAGATCGCCACTGGAAGCAGCGGCACAGGACAGAATCTACAGATCTGGCACGCCGCCACCGGACAGCTGGTGCGGTCGCTGGTCGGACATACCGACGACGTACTCAGCGTGGTCTATTCGCGCGATGGCCAGCGGCTGCTCACCGCGTCCCGCGACAACACGGCACGCCTGTGGAATTGCGAAACGGGCGAGCTGATCCACACGTACGAAGGGCATACCTGGTGGGTGTGGGCCGCTGCGTTCTCGCCCGATGAACGCCGTGTGGTCACGGCCAGCCAGGACGGGACCGCGCTGGTGTGGTCGCTCGATGGGCGGCAGCGGAGTGCGCCGTTCATGGGTCATCAGGGGCCGGTGTTCGCCGTTGCGTTCGCGCCCGACGGAGAACGGATTGCGACGGGCGGCCATGACAAGCGCGTGCTGATCTGGAAGGCCGCTGAGGTCGTGCCCTTTGATTACGAAACGCTGCTGCAGGGCGGCCAGGTGCCGGTGCCACGCTCACAGGAGTTGCTGGGGCATCTGGGGGCGGTACGTAGCGTCGCTTTTTCAGGCGATGGCACGCTGATCCTCTCGGGCGGGCACGACAATGTCGTCCGCGTGTGGAATGCGGAGTCCGGCAACCTGGTTAAGACGTTGCGCGGGCACGATGAATGGGTTCAGTCCTGTGCTTTTTCGCCGGACAACCGCCAAGCCTTGTCGGGAAGTCGGGACGGTGCGGCGCGTCTGTGGGACATTCAGGGGTACGAAGAAGCTCGCGTGCTCCAGGGGCGCTGGTTGCGTGGCCACGAAGACGCGGTCATGGCCGTCGCTTTCTCGCCCAGGGACGACCAGATCGCCACGGCGAGTCGTGACCGGACGGCGCGGACTTGGGACACGCGGACGGGTCGCCCCCATACATCGTTCGACGAGGGGCACTTCTTCCTGGCTTCGCACGCCGCCTTCTATCCCGGCCACAAGCGACTAGCGACCTCCGCCGGGGACAACACGACTCGTGTCTGGGATGTGGAGACGGGCGGCCAGCTGTTGCTGCTCGAGGAGACCGGCCGCGCGGCTGCCGTCGCCGTAGCGAACAGCGGGCGCTGGATCGCGACGGGCGGAGGCACAACCGACAGCGGGGCCTGGATCGCCCAGCTCTGGGATGCGGGCAGCGGCGGGAGGAAACGCGTACTGAGCGGTCACGCCGGGCAGGTCACCGCACTGGCTTTCTCGCCCGATGATCAGTTCCTGTACACCGGCGATTCACACGGGCGTGGGACTCTGTGGCGCACCGAGTCCGGAGTCGCCGTCGCACGGCTCGATTGGCACACTTCGAAGGTGGCTGCCGCCGAGTTCCTCCGGGACGGCCAGCGGCTGCTAACCGCCAGCGACGACAAGACGGTCGCACAATGGGATACGAGCCAGCTGTCGAGTCATCCCGACCGCGTCGTGCCGCTGACGCAACTGACTCTCAAGCACGACGAGTCGGTGCTGGCTCTCGATGTGGCGGACAATCAGAAGCTGGCCATTACGTCGACCACGGGTGGACAGGTCCAAGTGTGGGACCTGGGACGAGCGGTACCGGTGCGTTCGCTGCCGTCGGGGACGTCCGAGGTCAACACCGTGGAACTGAGCAGCGACGGGCGACGAGCCCTGACGGCTCATCCGACCGAAAACTGCGTTCGCCTGTGGGACGTCGTGAGCAGTCGAGAGATTCGCGGTTTCGGGAGCCAGCCTGACAGCGAACCTCCGCTGCTGGATCTCAACCGCCTGGGTGGCTCGGTCTGGTCGGCCCGGTTCGTCGCCGGTGCCGACCGCATATTGACGGTGGGTGGGAATCAGGCCCTGCTATGGGACCTGCGCGAGGAGACGCCGCACCGCGAGCCCCTCATGCGATTCAGTCCCCATGCGGCTGTCGTGTCGGTGGACTATTCGCCTGACGGTAAACTGCTGGTAACCGGCAGCTGGGATAATTCGGCTCGCATCTGGGACGTAGCCAGTGGCAAGGACATTCAGCAGCTCGTGGGAGCGCATACCGGTACGGTAAACTGCGCGACATTCTCGCCAGAGGGCAAGTTCGTGCTGACGACCAGCGACGACAAGACGGCCCGGCTGTGGGATCGGAGCACGGGACAGGTGGTGCGCGATTTCGTCGGACATGCCGGCCCCGTGCGGTTCGGATTATTCTCAGCGCGGGGCGACAGGATTCTGACGACATCGGATGATAAGACCGCACGATTGTGGGACGCGGCGTCGGGCCGGGAACTGCAGGAATTCAAAAGTCATGAGTGGGGCGTCCTGTGTGCGGCGTTCTCGGCGGACGGGACGCGGATCATCACGGGCAGCGCCGACAGTTCGGCCCGGATCTGGGATACGGCGACCGGTCAGGTGCTGTTGACGCTGAGCGGGCACACAGCGTCGGTCACATCTGTCGCGTTCGCCCCCGACGGTCAACGTGTGCTGACGGCGTCGGACGACTTTACTGCGAAGCTTTGGGACTCGCAGACGGGCAAGGAAATCTTGAGCCTGAAGGGGCACTCCCAGGAATTGACGTCGGTGGCCTTTTCACACGACGGCCAGTATGCGCTGACGGGCAGCCAGGATGGGACGGCCATTCTGTGGCTGACGCGCGGCTGGAAGCCTCACGCCGTCGCTCGCCACACCGGGCCATCGCCCTAGCCCAGTCCAATTACTCCACATGGCTGACCGCGAAGCAGTGCCCCAAGTCCCCTCTCCCATTACTCCGGGAGAGGACCGGGGTGGCCTGGGTGAGGGCCATACAGCGTTTCGGATAGAGCCTAGGGTCATTGGAGGAGCTCGGCACTTATAATCTGGCCCGAGCAGGTTGTCGTTTCGCGGGTACCCTTTGCACAGAGGAGTTCGATGATGACCCGTTGGTCGACCGTCTGGTGCTGGATCGGCGTGGGAGGGAGTGTGGCCTGCAGCTGCGCCGGAGACGAAATCCGCGAATTGAAATTGAAGGACTGGCAACCTCAGTCGATGCTGGTTACGAAAGCCACGGACGTCGACAAACCGCGGTTTCCTGCCATCGACGTGCACAATCACCTGGGCGGCGGTAAACGGACGCTGACACCCGATCGGGTCGCCCGCTACCTGGAGGAAATGGATGCCGCTGGAGTCCGGACCGTCGTGAATCTGGATGGCGGTTGGGGCGACCGGCTCAAGGAAACCTTGGCGGCACTCGACGAGTCCCATCCCGATCGTTTTCTGACGTTTGCCCTGCTGGATTTCGAGGGGATCGACGACGAGGGTTGGACGGCACGGGAGACAGCGCGGCTGGAGGCCAGTTTCCAGGCCGGTGCGAAGGGACTCAAGTTTCACAAGACCTTGGGCCTGCGCTACCGCTACCGCAGCGGCGAATTGATGCGTGTCGACGATGTGAAGCTCGATCCCATCTTCGCCATGTGTGGCAAATACCAGCGCCCCGTCATGATTCATACCGCGGACCCTGCAGCCTTTTTCACGCCGCTGGACCAGCGGAACGAACGTTGGCACGAACTGAACCAGCACCCGGACTGGCTGTTCTTTGGACCGTCGTTTCCGTCGCGCGGCGAGCTGCTTAACCAGTTCGCTCGTGTTGTCGCCCGCCATCCGGGCACCACCTTCATCGGTGCACATTTCGGCAACAACGCCGAAGACCTGGCCACCGTTGGCCGGTGGCTCGACCTGTACCCCAACCTCTACGTCGACATCGACGCACGGATATCCGAGCTGGGTCGGCAGCCGTACAGCGCGCGGCGATTTTTTCTGA
>JBFWYF010000676.1:0-4603 GCA_050186685.1 Pirellulaceae bacterium | reverse complement strand
ATCTGCGACCTCCGCGTTTCTATCTCTTCGTTGTCCCGGAAGCGGTTTTCGCTTTAGGGCGGACGCACGAGGCGGCAGAGTCTGGCAGGGACCAGAGCGGCGACCTCGGCGGGACATGCTTGTGCTTTGTGCCGCCCGGAAGTGAAACGCAGATAGCGCAGAACACGCCGACGGCCGCAGAGAATGCCGGGAACGACGATCGCCGTTCACGTCTGGCTGAGCCTTCTCTGCGAAAATCTGCGACCTCCGCGTTTCTTTTCTTCGCTGTCCCGGAAGCGGTTTTCGCTTTAGGGCGGGCGCACGAATGCCTGGGTCGCGGAACTAGGCGACGATCCGTCTTGGGCTCGGTAGTACTCGATGATCGCCTGCAACTCGTCCCGGCGCCCATTCCATCGGATGTAGATGCCGTGCAGTCGGGCGACGGACGGCGAAAGCCCCTCGGCACAGACCAGGACACCGTCCGAACGATATTCGCACCGTCCAATGTCACTCCAGGCGATCCGCCAGCGGCGCCCCAGGCACGAGCGAATGATCCCTTTCGAGCTGAATTCGTACTCGGCCGGCAACCATAACCGGATCAGTGTCAGATTGAGCAGCCCGAATAACAGCAGGGCCGTCATCCACTGTTGCGTGATCGTGCCCGCACCCAGGCTCACCGCGGCTACGAGGCTCAGGAGGGCCGCGCTGCGACCAGGTTCGTCGCGCAGCGGCCAGTGAGGCACGCGCACAGGAGAGGGCGGGTTGCGCAAGCGAACGATTGTCCTTTCCACCGAGCTCGGCATGCCTCCAATCTAATTCGCGGATCGGGCGGTTGAAGGGCGAACGTGGCATTGGGGCGGTTTCCTGTCCAGGATCGAGGGCCGTTCTTGGCTCCCCGGCGACCTTCAGGTAGGCTGGCGCCACGTCGTCTCGCTCCACTCAAGAGTTCAATCTGCGCGGGGGATTACGCGATGGCTCAACACCGGTTTCCGCTGGCCTGCTCGCCTCGGAGGCATCCACTTCGACCGGGGCAGCGTGGGAGTTGCCGACGCGGCGCAGGTTTCACGGCATTCGCCGCGCTAATGACGGTGCTGCTGGCGTGGCCCTTGCCGGGTGCCGAACGCCCGAATTTGATCTGGATCATGGCCGATGACCTGGGCTACGGTGAGCTAGGTTGTTACGGTCAGCGCGTCATCCAGACGCCTCAACTGGATCGGATGGCCCGGGAGGGTCTGCGCTTCCGGCAGTTCTATGCCGGGGCCACGGTGTGCGCGCCGTCCCGCAGCGTATTGATGACCGGTCAGCATCACGGACACACGCGGGTCCGAGGGAATGCGGGGCAGACGAATCCCCGGGCACAGGCCCTGCGTCCCGAGGACGTGACGGTGGCTCGCGTGCTCCAACAGGCAGGCTATCGGACCGCACTGATCGGCAAGTGGGGCCTGGGCGACGAAGGCGCGGCGGACAGCGGCTTGCCGCGGAAGCAAGGATTCGACGAGTTTTTTGGATACTTGAACCAGCACCATGCGCACAACCACTTCCCGGATTTTCTCTGGCGGAACGAACAGCGTGTGAGGCTGCCCAACGACGTCACCCCAATCGGGGCCGCAGGGGGCGGCTATGCGACGAAACCCCAAGTCTATGCCGACGACTTGTTCGCCGACGAAGCGGTGCGGTTTGTCACCGAGAATCGAGAGCGTCCATTCTTTCTCTACTGGAGCCTGGTCGTCCCGCACGCGAACAACGAGCGCACTCGCGAGTTGAAGGACGGCGCTGAAGTCCCTGATTACGGGCCGTACGCCGACCGGGATTGGCCGGCGCCGGACAAAGGCCAGGCGGCGATGATCACACGGCTAGACGGTTATGTCGGTCGATTGCTCGACACGCTCAAGCGACTCGGATTGGCTGCCAACACGCTGGTCGTGTTTACCAGCGATAACGGACCTCACAACGAGAGCAATCATCAACTCGATCGGTTCCAGCCCGGCGGTCCGCTGCAAGGTATCAAGCGCAGTTTGACCGAAGGAGGGATCCGGGTCCCGGCGATTGCGTGGTGGCCGGGCCAGGTGGCGCAGGGCGAAGAAACGGATCACGTCGCCTATTTCGGCGATTGGATGGCTACCGCGGCGGAACTCGCCGGTGCTGCCGTGCCTCCCGGCTGCGATTCCATCAGCCTCATCCCGACGCTGCGCGGGCAATCGGCCCAGCAGGAGCGGCACGAGTTCCTGTACTGGGAGTTTCACGAGCGGGGGTTCAGCCAGGCGGCGCTGTACCAGGGCCGGTGGAAAGCGATTCGGGAACACACGCCCGCCGCTGCGCTGGCGCTGTACGACCTCCAGAGCGATCCAGGAGAACAGCACGACGTGGCGGCTCAACATCCCGAGATCGTGGCGCGGCTCGACGCCTACCTGAAGACCGCGCGCACCGATTCAGAGGACTGGCCCATCCAGCCTCCGAAGGCGGGGACGCGCGCCAAGGCACGTGCGACTTCGCGCACGCCTTGACTTTAGGGCGTCGGTTGCGCCGAATGAAGGCCGTTGAAAACCGCAGGACCTGCGTGACCGGCGGTCCGCCAACTTTCCCGCCTCCGATCGCTGCGAGCTGCCATGTTGCGTCCCCTCGTTTGCCTGCTGATGGTTCTCTCTTCGGCCGTCGTCTCAGCGGCCGCCGAGCCGACACTGGATTACAACCGCGACATCCGACCAATTCTGTCGGAAACGTGTTTTCCTTGTCATGGTTTCGACGAACGGGCCAGAGAGGCCGAATTGCGACTCGACCTGGCGGATGCTGCTTATCAGGAGCGGGACGGTACGACGCCCATCGTGCCGGGCAATCCCCAGGGCAGCGAAGTCTGGCGGCGCATCGTCAGTGAGGATCCCGATCGGCAGATGCCGCCGCCCGATTCCAAGCGTTCGCTGGACGCCGACCAGCGGGCACGCATCCGACGTTGGATCGAGGAAGGGGCCCGATATGCCGGGCACTGGTCTTTCACGCCGCCCGCCAAAGTACCCTTGCCTGATGTATCGCGGCCAGATTGGGTCCGCAACGAAATTGACCGATTCGTGCTGGCACGTCTGGATCAGCAAGGATGGCAGCCATCCGCCGAGGCGGACCGCACCACGCTGATCCGCCGCCTCTCCCAGGATTTGACGGGGCTGCCGCCGACGTGGAGCGAGGTAGAGGCGTTTGTGCAGGATCGTAGCGAGCACGCTTACGAGTCACTCGTCGAGCGGTTGTTGAAAAGCCCCCATTTCGGCGAGCGGTTGGCGCTCGATTGGCTGGACGCGGCGCGGTACGCCGATACGAATGGATTTTCGATCGACGGCGGACGGCACATGTGGCTGTGGCGAGATTGGGTGATCTACGCGTTCAATAGCAACATGCCCTATGACGAGTTCCTGCGGGACCAACTGGCGGGCGACTTGCTGCCGAGTGCCACCCCCGCCCAATTGGTCGCCACAGGTTTTCAGCGCAATAACATGGTGACTCACGAAGGAGGCACCATCCCCGCCGAAAACCTGGCGAACTATAACGCCGATCGAGTCAAGACGCTCGGCGAAGCCGTGCTGGGACTGACCTTGGGTTGTGGGCAGTGTCATAACCACAAGTACGATCCGATCACGCAGGTCGATTACTATCGGTTGGTCGCGTACTTCAATTCGGTCAGCGACATCGGGCTCGACGGAAACGGCGGGGTCAATCCTCGCCCCTTCGTCACCGCGCGTACCGTGCTGCAGACTGGCGATGAGCCGGAGCTGCGGGCCAAGTTGGCCCAACTGCGACAGCGCCTCGCGGAGCCGGATGAAGGCGAAGTGACGCGCTGGGCCGAGGTTCAGATGCAGCGGCTGGCCCAGCGGGGAAAGGACCTGCAACTGTTGCCCGTGGAGCTGCTGAAGGTAAGCACTCCGAATCGAGGATCCGGTTTCGAGATTGCGGACGGTCTCGTGCAGATTTCCGAACCGAGCGATTTGGTTGCGTACGACATCGCGCTCCGACTGCCGGAGACCGCACGTCCGATCACGGGCGTGCGTGTGATCTTCCACCCTGAAGACCGCCACGGGGGCGGGTGGGGATATGGCCCGGCGGAGCGTCGTCCGAAGAAACGGCCTGCTCGCGCTGCGGCGGCTCCCAACGCCGAGCCAGCTCAAGCGGGCGAGGCGAATCCGGATCCGGAACCGGCATTCAAAGGCAATTTCGTTCTGACGGCGTTTTCGGCGAGTGCGGACGTCGTCGCGGGCGATCAGGTGAATCTGCATCGGTTGCTGCCGGTCCGTCAGGTGACGGCCAGCAGCTGGCAAGCGTCGTATCCTCCTGAGGACTGCCTGGACACGCGCAATCAGAACGGCTGGTCGCCGGAATTGACGGCGGAAGGCCCCGTCCATTTGACGGTGACGTTCGACGAAGCGGTGCGTGCTGAAGCCGAGCCGTTCCTCACCGTGCAGTTGAACTTTGGGCATGGCAAGTCGCTGGTCGCATCCCGCATGGAAATCCTGGCGATGACGGGCAGCGATGACGGCAGTTCGTTGCCGCCCGCGGTGATCGGGGCATTGCAGGACCGTGGCACTGAGCGGCCCGCGGGGGATTTTCCCGGCGCCGAGGAACGTCGACGGATTTTGCGCGAGTA
>JBFWYF010000675.1:0-4612 GCA_050186685.1 Pirellulaceae bacterium | reverse complement strand
GCAACAGGAACAAGCAAGCCAGGGCCGCCGCTAACATCGCGCCGCGGCGCGGACTCCGCGACCGGGACACACTCCGCCGTCCTGGTGGTCCGCACCTCGTCGGCCCCCCCCACCGCGCCCTCCCTGGTCCGATTGCGCCCGATGCGTCGCTCATGGGATGTGGCCTCGCATTGCCAGTACGGCCGACAGCCGAAGCGGCACGGCAGCCTCCCATCGTGATGGCATCCCTTCCCGCGGCGGCACGACCTCCAAGTGTACCTCGGGCGAGTCCGAATCGATCGCCGCCCAAGTGATGCGCGTTCCTCGCGGAAAATCAAACACCTCGCGGCCGAGTTGCTCGTCCCCTCGCCATCGCTCACGCACCAGCCGACTCCCCGAGCATCGGTAGACGGCCGCTCGCAGCGAACCACTTAGCCGCAGGACGGCTCCACCCTCTTTCGGCTCGGTCAGCGACCACGCGACGGCCCCATGCGCATCCTCGCGCACGTTGACCGACAGCCGTGTCCAGGCCGCCGAATCCGTCAGCGACACACGCAGCTTTTGAGTCAGTTGTGACACCCAATGGAGCGTGACACCGAGACTCGTCAACAGCACCGACAGCATACTCGCGATGACCAGGAATTCGATCAGCGAGTAGCCCGCGCGTCCTCGGGCCCGCCGACACCTCCCGTCGATCCACGATCGCACACCCGCTGAGGTGTCCAGGCAGCGTCGCGACTTCATGGTGCGTCTCCGGTCGGCTCGTTTGCATACTTCCAACCCACCACGCGCACGGCCTCCTCCATTTCCGGTCCGGTGTGCCATCGCAGTTGGACGTCGATCTGCTTGGAACGGGGCGAGTCGGTGGATTCATGGACATCAATCGAAGTGCGGAGATGCCTCAACTAGGTCAGATCGCTTGTGTACGCCGGAGCCTCGGCCAAGGCGGACGGCGTCAGCTCGTCGAACGGGCGTCTCATGAGCTTCTCCAGGAGATTGTTCGCTTCCAGCACGGCGACCCGGCGCGCGGCGAGTGCCTGTTGCTGCCGCCCCGCCAGCAGGACAAGCTGGGCAATACCCGTTAACGCGAGCGCCACCAGCACGAGGGCCATGCTCGCCTCCAGCAACAGGCTTCCGCGCGTGCGCAACATCAGATGAGCGCCTGGATTAATTCCACGAGAGGCAGAAAGAAAGCCAACACAAAGAACGTCACCACGGTTCCCAACACGAGCAGGATCAGCGGAAAGGCTACGTTCAACAGCAAACGAATGCGCTCGACGAGGCTGCGCGCGGAGCGGCTAGCCATGGCCATCAGCGCCCACTCCACGTTTCCGGTCCGCTGCGCCGCCCGCAGCACATGCGCATCCACGCGCCGGATCACTCCGGCGCGGCGCAGACTCTCACACCAATCCTCGCCGTTGTTCATCCAGTAACCGGCGGCAGCCAGCCGAGCCTGCATGCCGCGGCGCGGAAAAATGCGCGACAGCAGAAAAATCGTCTTCACCATCGGCCACTGCAGGCTGACCGACAGCGCCAGACAGCGCATGACCAGCCCCGCGTCCAGCCGGCGCTCGATCCAACCCCGGCCCGGAAAATTGGCCGACAACATCCCGACATAATCCAGACTGAGCAGCACCAGCGCGGCCACGGGAATGACCAACAGGGGCGTCAGCCAGAACCAGTACGTCGCTAAAACCTCGGCCAGCGTGACGCACCACACCGTCAATGGCGGTACCTCGACGGCAAACTCCCTCAGCATCTGGTCGAATACTGGCACGATGCGGACCATGTAGAAGGTGATGCATCCGGTCATTAGCAGCACCGTGCAGGCGAGATAAAGGTATTTTTCGGCAAGCGACCGCAGAGCGGCTTCCAGCGACTCGTCCGCAGTGGCCACCCGGGTGACGGCCAGGCCCAGCGTGTTCGTTTCGCTTCCCAGACGCATGGCCAGCACGGCATCGAGCGGCAGGTTCGTCCGTGCATGCTGCAGCGCCTGCGGCAGAGTCATCCCCACTTCTAACGACTCAGCCAGCACCAGCGCTCGATATCCGACTTCGTCCGAACGCTCCTTCGCAAAGCTGCGGATTGCCTGATCCAAGGGCAGACCCTTGTCGGCAGCGATGGCGATACAGCGTAAGAGAGCGCGACGCTCCGTAGCTCGGTAGCGGTTAACGAGCGTCAGAGCCACGAGCAAGGTCAAGCCGCACGTAATCGGCGCAAACACCAGGGTCATGTGGGCGGTCGCTCCCAGCAAGCCCACCAGAACCAGGAGGCTGCCCAAGAGACTCATGACCAGTCGCAGGACATCATCGTGGGATGCCGTGCGGTTCCGATACATCCACTGCCGGCCCCACAGCAGAGCGAACCCCACGAACACCAGTCCGACCAGCGCAATAGGTCCTGCCCCCTGCGTCATATCACATCAGCCCTTGTATCAGGGACACGATCGGTAAGAACAGCGAGGTCAACGCGAAGCCCAGGCTGATGATGATCAGCACATAGATTACTGCCGGCGAGACGGACCGCAGCCAGGCCGTCCGGCCGGCGATTCGCTCAGTAAACATGCCGGCGAGTGTCTCGGTCGCTTCGGCAAGCACTCCGCGCTGTTCACCCCAGCGTAACAGGGGGACGGCCGAGGCGGGCAAGCATCCCGACGTTTCGACGAGATCGGCCAGGCTCTGGCCACTCTGGACTCCATCCGCCAGCAAGCGTGAGGCATACTGGAAGCCCGCATTCTCCACCGCGGCGCCGGTCAACCGCAAGGCCTCGGGTAACGGCACGTTCTCGGACAGGAGCAGGGAGAGCAGCCGCAGGAAGCGAGCCGCGCCCGACCAGACCCACAACGGGCCGCACAGCGGCATCATGCCCAGCAGTATCTGTACTTGCGGGCCGCCCCGCCCACTCGCAGCCGCATACACCACCGCGGCCACACAGACAGCCGCCGCCAGGGCAAACCAGGGCAAACTACCTGCCAACAAGGACCGTATCGAACGGCTCGCCTGTACCAACGTCTCCGTCGACGCGGGCAGCCGCAATTCAAACTCCGAAAACATCGACTCGAAAGGCGGCACGACCCACGTCAGAAAGAAGACCATCAGCAGCGACGCCAGGACCAGCACGACGATCGGGTAGGCCAGGGCACTCCACATGCTCCAGAACAAACCCCGCGTCTGCCGCTGCTGGTCGAGCAGTTCGTCCAGGACGTACCCGAGGCGTCCGGAGCGCGACGCGGCCTCGACCAGCCCCCTCACGTGCGGCGGCATGTGGAGGGCCGTGTCGGATACGGCGTCGGCGAGAGGTCGCCCCCGCTGGACCTCGTCGGCAATCCGGCGCAAACCATCGGCCACACGTCGGTTCGGCGACTCAGCCGCGGCCGCGCGGAGGCCATCCACCAGCGTCGCTCCGGTCATGGCCACCTGGCTGAGTTGCCCCAGCAGCGTTTCGGCCTCGTAGGGGCTCCAGGACCGGCCCGCAGCGGGCTGGCCAGCAGGCGTCGGAGACAAGTGCAGCAATGTCAACCCGCGTGCGGCCAGTTCCTGCCGTACCGTCGGCTCGTCCACCGACTCGACCATGCCGGTCGTGACCCGGCCGGCCGAATCACGGGCTTGATATGCGAAATTTGCCATGGGTCACGGCAACGCCAGTTGGTACAAGACGAAATAGAAGGGCCCCAACGTGAGGCAAACAAAGTAGAGCGCCACGATCCCGCCCAAGATGGCCGACAGAAAGATGGGCAGGAATGTACCGAGAGCCACGCTCGTTTGGACGGCCCGGCGCCGATAGGCGGCCGCCGCGTGACGCAGCGCCTGGGCGAGTTGAGCGGAATGCCGGCTGGTCGTGAGCAGCCACGCCAGGAACGGAGGAAACCCGCGCGGCGCCTCGGCTGCCGGGCGGCCTCGTTCGAGATCGTTCATCAGCGTGGCTCCCGCCTCTCGCAGTTCGCGTCCGCCTCCCGCGGCTGCCGCTAATCCCACGGCCTCGACGAGCGGCACTTCGTGGTCGACTAGCAACGCCATGACTTCTGCAAAAGTCGCCATGCGTCCGGCCCGCCGCACATGACCGAGACTGGGCAGCCAGCCGGGACGGTCGGTCCCCAAAAAAGCAGCATGCCGCGCGCGATACCAGGTTAAGGCCAGCACCGCGGTCAAGACCAACCAGAGCCACGGCAACATCCACGCAATCCAGAAAGACAGGGTCATCAACGACTGGTACGACCGGGGCACGGCCATGTCCGCCAGATCGAACATCGTGCCCGCGAACGGCAACGTGAAGTGGACGCTAAACAAGAACACAACCGTGGCGATGATCCCCAACAGGACGGGATAAACGAATCCTTGCGTCATGGTCCGACGCAGGTCATCCGCCTGCTCCACGGACCGCGTGATGGACTCGAGCGCCCCGGAAAGCCGGCCGCTCCGCATACCCGCGGCAATCACTGCACGATAGGCTCGCGGGAAAGCGTCGTCGCTCGCCTCGACCACGTCGAGCAGGCTTTCGCCGCGTTCGAGTCGCTCGCTTAACCGGGTCGCCAGCCGCCCTGCTCGGCCCGGCAGATCCTCGCCCAGGGCGCGCAGCCCCTGTTCGAACGGAATGCCCGCGCGGCTTAAAGCGCGGATTTCCTCATTCAAAGCCA
>JBFWYF010000674.1:0-4627 GCA_050186685.1 Pirellulaceae bacterium | reverse complement strand
CTCTGTCGGCCGCGTTTCCCGGATTTCAGGTCCGGGAAGTCACGCCCGCCGTGGTCGGCAATTCCGGGAACGTAACCCTGCAGATCCGGGGCACCGATCTGACCCGGATCACCGAAGTGACTCTGATCTCGTCGGACAATGTCTTCGTCCCCGCCGTGGCAACCTTTTTTGGGGACGACAATCATCTGCTTGCGACGTTCAACCTGACCGGCATGCCTGCCGGTCACTTCGACGTACGCGTCCATTCGGCCGCCCCGTATGCCGATTTTTCAGAAACCGGGCAGCTGATCATCCGGACGCAGACGGACGGCGATGTGACTTTGGCGGACGCCGTGGAGGTCCGCGCGGTCTCGTCGAACTCCGCGACGGTCAACCTCTTGCTCCCCTCCGTCGCGCGATTTGGTCAGGTCATTCCGTTCCATGTCGAGGTGCGTAACGACGGGATCAACGATATTCCCATTCCGGTGATCCTGGTGCGCAGCGCCAACGGCACGCCGCTGTCCACCTCGTCGATCGTTTCTGCCACCAGTCCGACTCAGCTGCAGATCCTGCCGCTGGGCGACGAGGGGCCGCCGACCGTACTGCGCCCCGGTACGTCGCTGCGGATTCCGCTGTTTGGCCTGGCCCTGAAGGAGCCGGCTTCGCAAATCGCCGTGCAGACCATGCCCTCCGATGCGACGGCCATTCCCTGGGACAGCTACGAAGCCACCTATCGGGATGATACCCCCGCGGCGGAATGGGCAGTCACCTGGTCGAATTTCAAAACGATGGTGGGAGGCACGCTCGCAAGTCTACACCAGGTCATGCGACGCGCGGCCGAGGAACTGGCAACTACCCGGCGAGCCGCGACGTTCGTGTCGGCGGATGAGATCATCAAGCTCCTGTTGAACTACGCGTCGGCGGGCGAAACGACGGTCGCGAACTTCCTGTCCTTTCCCACCGGCATGGATGATCCAGACCCGCTCAGCTTGCTGAATCCGACATCCCCACAGGGTGAGTGGGGCCCGGTGGGGACGGCACCGGAACCCGAGCCCGAGTCGGATCCGCCTGCCGACAACAACCGGGACACCTGCGCCAGCTGGCGACCGCGTTCCTCCGTCGTACTCGCCGCCATGGAAGCCTGGGCGGAGACCGCCGTCATCGCCGCCGTGTCGGCTCGCAACGGCACGTTTGCTTCGTCCCTGTTTGTCGAATACCTGCAGAACAGTTCGCCCAAATACGAAGCCTACCCGTCGTCGCACGTGATCGTTCAGGGAAATCCGCTGCACGAGGGTTTCAAGGACAGCAGCGTGACGCTGAACGTGATTCAGACCGTTTGGGACGATGCTATCCGAGAAATCAAGCGGCGGCTGACACCCGGATTGTGGGGCACAATTCCCGCGGACAAGCGGCTCGACATCAACACGATGGGGTCGTTTGAGTCGATACCCCTGGAGAGCATCTTCCGTCCGGAGCAGCTCGACTCGGCCCTCAGTCCCTTTTCGACCCAACGCGAGGGAGCCAATCCCGCCATCTACTACGCCGACGCCCTGCATTACGGCGGCGACGGTGACACGTTCTCGATTCCCAATGCGATCGCGGGAGGAGTGGGCAAGACCGATCCGGACGAGTCTCCTCAGGTCAGCTATGGCAGCGACCAGTTCGGCGACGACCGCCGCAAAATTACCGGCGAGATCATCCTCCGCAAGACTACTTCGCCCGACGGTCAGACCGTGACGGTCACGGCCGAAAGTCTCTTTCGCCTCTTCGTAAAGGACACTGTAGACTTTTGTCCCGGAGACCTGGGCGAAGGGCTTCCGGTACGTGCCGCCACCGTGCCGCTCAAGAGCCTGGAGGCCAATGGCTGGGCTTTCGACGTCGGTTTCGAGACCGAATTTGCCACGAAGGGCCTGAGTGCCTTCGTGGTCCGTAAAAATGTCACGGAGCCACCTACGTCGTGCGAGTTGAATCCGGGAACGCAAGGCGGGGAGGGAGAAGCCAGCTCCTGTACGGATACCGGCCAAACGGTCCGAACGGTTCGCTCGCGCGACCCGAACGATATCACCGGCCCAGCCGGCTTCGGCGACCAAGGCTGGATCCTGCCCGAGACGCTGTTGCCCTACAAGGTTCGTTTCGAGAATGACCCGCAGCAGGCGACGGCTCCCGCGCTGGATGTCGTCGTTACGAATCAGCTCGATAGCGACATGGACTGGTCGACGTTCGAGCTCGGCTCTATCGGCTTTGGCTCACTCGTCGTGGACGTCCCGCCAGGATTGTCGTCGTACTCGACGAGCGTCGAGTCCGCCAACCTCGACGGCACGCCGCTGCAGGTCGATATCTCGGCCATGTTGAACGCGGATACGGGCCTCGTCACTGTGTCCTTCCGCTCGATCGATCCCGCGACGGGTCTGCCGCCGCTCGATCCCTTGGCTGGCTTCCTGCCTCCGAATGACACGACCCATCGGGGAGAAGGATTCTTCACGTATTTCGTGTTCCCCAAGTCGGGCCTACCCACGGGTACGCGTCTCGAGAATGCCGCCTCGATCGTATTCGACACCAACGAACCCATCGTAACGAACACGGCTCTGAACACGATCGATCGCGGGCCACCTTCCAGCCAGGTGAATGCCTTGCCGGCGACGTCGGTCACGCCCTTTGTCGTGACCTGGACGGGTACGGACGACGCCGGAGGGTCCGGTATCGCGTCGTACGATATCTATGTCGCGGACAACGGCGGCTCGTTTGCTTTGTTTCTCGACGATACCACCAACACCTCCACGTCGTTTGCCGGGATCGCCGGACATACGTACCAGTTCTACAGCATCGCGACCGACAATCTGGGCTTCGTGGAAGTCCCGCCGGCGCAACCGGATGCCCAGACGACGGCCGCCGCCGGGCCGGCGTGGCAGAACCCCCGCAATCGCCGCGATCCCACGAATGACGGAAACGTAGTGCCGCAGGACGTGTTAGTGATCGTCAACGAGTTGAACCTGCGCCGGTTCAGCAACCCGGTCACGGGACAACTCGGTCCTCGCACCGCGGAGGCGCAGTTCTTCTACGACGTCAATGGCGACAACTTCGCCACACCCAACGATGTCCTGGTCATCATCAACTTCCTGAACGCCGGCGGCGGAGAAGGCGAGCAGGCCGAGACCGCTTCCGCGCAAGATACGGTCACTTGGTGGCTCGGCGCGTGGCTGGCGATGTCGCCTTCGTCCGTCCCGACCACCAGTCCCCGTGCCCCATCCAGGCTGCCGCAAATGCCCAGTGCGCGTGACGACGTATTCGCCGAGTGGCCGGCCGCCGCGAGCGTGCCGTTATCCGATGGGCCAACGGGCGGCTCGATCGCCCGTATCGCCAAGGGACTGTCCAGCACGCGTTCGCTGGCAAGCGGACCTTCCGACACGGATGCCGATACTAGCATGACGGAGGACATCCGACTCCGCGCCCCGCGGCGAAGTAGGACTTCCGACACTCCTTAAGCCGAGGATCATGAGCCCCGCGTCCATCGCGAAGTTTCCGCGGCCGCGTGCTACCGTTGATCCAGTTCGGCCAGCTTGAGACGCACGCTCAACACATACGGCAATTCCCCTGCGACCCAGTGGCCGTAGGTCGTAACGACAAACGTTCCGTCGGGCAGTACCTCCACGCCCGGATAGGCACAGTCGCTCCCTTTGTGATTGTCCTTCAGCCGCACGTGGTACTGGCCGTCGCGGCCAGCGACCAGGTCGTCGTAGGTACCGACCCAGGCCACCCAATCGCCTTGATAAGGGGTCGATGTGCCGCGCGGCGCATTGCTGCGGAAGGAAATCAACAACCGGCCGTCCGGCGCATACTTGCCCGTGTGACGATCGCCGTTCAAAGTCGCCGGCAACGGCCGGGGCGCCGTCCAGCTCTGTCCCTCGTCATTCGAAAAGATGATCTGCGAATTCTGGACTCGGCGGTTTTCACGTAGCAGCACGGCCAGTTGCTTGCCATCGGGGGATCGGACAATGCCCGGTTCGCAGATGTGAATGTCGCTCGATTGGTAGATGGCGGCGGGTTCCGACCACGTCAGCCCCCCGTCCGCCGAGAACGTCTTATAGAGCGTAAAGACGGGCGGCTTCTGAACGTTCGGCCGGGGAGCAAAGAATCGGCCGTCGTCATGAAACATCGCCATATACTTCCCGCGGCCGGTGGCCAGGGGCTCGACGCATCCCATCGTGACGATGCCCCCCCAGGAACCGACCGGTTCCAGCTCGCTCCACGTGGCCCCGTCGTCCTCCGTGACAGCCATCCGCACTGGCTGCAATCCCGAGAACAGGATGATGCGCCGGCGCCCGTCGGGACCGATCACGCGGTGCAGGGTGGGAACTTCCTGGCTCGTCGCCCAGCTCGCCGGCGTCGGCAGCCGTTCGCTCCAGGTGAGGCCGGCATCCGCGCTGCGCTTATACACGATCGCGCCCCGGCCGTGTCCCTTCGGATAAACGCACAGTATCGTGCGGTGGTCCTCAAGCAGTACCGTTGTCGGATGGCCGAGGTACTGCCCCGGTTCGCGGTCGACGACCACCTGACGAGCCGATTCGTCGGTCAAATCGAGGTGGCGCACCTCGGCCCCGCGTAGCGGCAAGAAAGCCATCCCGCTCAGCAACAGCACCCCGACCATTCC
>JBFWYF010000673.1:0-4638 GCA_050186685.1 Pirellulaceae bacterium | reverse complement strand
GCTTGTTGACGACCAGCAGCGTCAACGCCTCCGCTTCGACATCCTCGGCGATGATCAACAGCGGCCGCCCCGTCTGGCTGACCTTTTCCAGCAATGGGACCAGATCGCGCAGGTTGGCGATCTTTTTCTCGTGGATCAGGATGAAGCAGTCTTCCAGCAGACAGTCCATCTCCGCCGGACGATTAATGAAATAGGGCGAAATAAAGCCCTTGTCAAACTGCATGCCGTCCACATATTCGACACGCGTTTCCGTCGTCTTCCCCTCTTCGACAGTAATGACGCCGTCCTTGCCCACCCGGTGCAAGGCGTCCGCCAACAGCTCGCCAATCCCGCGATCGTTGTTGGCACTGATCGCCCCGACGCTCGCCACTTCTGACTTGTCCGACACGGGCCGAGCCATTTCGACGAGTCGCGCTTCCGCCGCGTCCACCGCCTTCTCGATCCCGCGGCGAACGGCCGTCGGGTTCGCCCCCGCGACGATGTTCCGCAGACCTTCCTTGAAAATGGAACGGGCCAACACCGTCGCCGTCGTCGTACCGTCGCCAGCCAGGTCCGACGTCTTCTGAGCGACCTCCACGACCAGCTTCGCTCCCATGTTCTCGAAGCGGTCTTCCAATTCCACTTCCTTCGCGACGGTCACCCCGTCCTTCGTGACCGTCGGCCCGCCAAACGACTTGTCGATGATCACGTTGCGGCCGGTCGGGCCCATCGTGACCGCGACCGCATCGGCTAGCTTCTCCACTCCCTGCAGCATCTTGGCGCGGGCGTGGTCCTCAAACAGCAACTGCTTTGCCATGTCCAAAAACCCTTGTGTTGACTTGTCTCTATCGAATATGCCACGGACCAGACAGCCGGCAGCCTCCGCCACCCGCCGCCGAGCGACTTACTTCAACACCTTTGCCAGGATGTCGCTCTCGCGCAGAATCTTGACCTCGTCGCCGTTGATCTTGATATCCGTGCCGCCGTACTTGCCGTAGATCACCTCGTCGCCGACCTGCACCGACAACTCGCCACGCTGACCGTTGTCCAGCAGGCGCCCCGGTCCCACCGCCACCACCGTCCCGCGTTGCGGCTTCTCCTTCGCCGTGTCGGGCAACACGATTCCGCCGGCCGTCTTTTCCTCGCTCTCCAGCGGTTCCACCACCACACGATCATCCAGGGGCCGCAGCTTCGACTTCGCCATAATTTCCGATTCCTTGTGTTTATTTGCGTAACGTTGTAGTTCTAAACCGTTTCGTATTTGCGTCGCCGTTCGCAGGGCACGAAGGCCGCCATCGGAGGAGTCCGTCGCCGGCAAGCCGTTGCGACTCACCGGCGCTCATCCCTCTTCGCCCTCCGCCCTCCGCCCTCCGACCACTACATCATGCCTTCCATGCCACCCATGCCGCCCATACCTCCCATGCCGCCCATGCCGCCCATGCCACCACCCATACCGCCGTGGTGGTCGTGGTGGTCGCCGCCGCCTTCTTCCTCTTCCTTCGGGATGTCGGTCACCAGACAGGACGTCGTCAGGAGCAGCGCCGCGACGCTCGCTGCATTCTGCAGGGCCGTCGTCACGACTTTGGCCGGGTCGATAATGCCCGCGTCCACCAGATCGCAGTACTGATCACGGTCCGCATCATAGCCTTCGTTCTTTGACTTCAGGTTCCGGATCCGGTTGACGACCACCGCGCCGTCGACGCCGGCATTCTGCGCGATCGAGCGGGCGGGGTAGTCCAACACGTTCCGAATGATGCTCGCGCCCAGCTTCTCATCGCCTTCCAGCTGCAGCTTTTCCAGGGCTTTCTCCGAGCGGATCAGCGCCACACCGCCGCCGGGGACGATGCCCGATTCCAGTGCGGCCTGCGTCGCCGACTTGGCGTCTTCGATCAGGTACTTCCGCTCCTTCATCTCGGTTTCCGTGGCTGCACCGACGCTGATCTGCGCCACGCCTCCGGCCAGCTTCGCCAACCGCTCCTGCAGCTTTTCGCGATCGTACTCGCTGTCGGTCACCTCGATTTCGCGGCGAATCTGCTCCGCACGCCCTTCGATATCGACCTTCTTGCCGGCGCCACCCACGACCACCGTGTCTTCCGACGTGATCTTGATCTTCTTGGCGCGCCCCAGATCCGACAGCTTGACGCTCTCGAGATCGATGCCGAGGTCTTTGAAGATGGGCGTGCCACCGGTCAGCACCGCGATGTCGCCTAACATCGCCTTGCGGCGATCGCCGTAGCCGGGTGCCTTCACCGCACACACCTGCAGAATGCCACGCAGCTTGTTGACCACCAGCGTCGCCAGCGCTTCCCCCTCTACGTCTTCCGCGATGATCAGCAGCGGCCGATTCGCCTTGCTGATGGCCTCGAGCAACGGAATCAGCTTCTTGTTGGCCGAGATCTTTTCTTCGTAGAGCAGGATATAGCAGTCGTCGAGCTCAACCAGGACATCGTCCTGATTGGTCACAAAATGGGGCGACAGAAAACCGCGATCAAACTGCATGCCCTCCACGATCTCGACGCTCGTTTCAGCCCCTCGACCTTCCTCGACCGTGATCACGCCGTCCTTTCCCACCTTCAGGAAGGCATCGGCCAGCACGCTGCCAATCGTGGGATCGCCATTCCCGGCGATCGTCGCCACCTGCTGAATTTCCCGCTTGCTCTTCTCGTTGATGGGCGTCGCGAGCTTGTTCACGGCCTCGCACACCGCTTCGCTGGCCTTGCCAATCCCTCGCGAGAGAGCCATCGGATCGGCTCCCGCCGCGATCATCTTCAGCCCTTCACGGTAAATCGCCTCCGCCAGGACCGTGGCGGTCGTCGTCCCATCGCCCGCCACATCGTTCGTCTTGCTGGCCGCCTCCTTCACCAACTGCGCGCCGAGATTCTCTTCGGGATCATCCAGCTCAATGTCTTCCGCGACGGTCACCCCGTCCTTCGTCACCTTGGGCGAACCCCAGCCCTTATCCAGCACCGCATTGCGGCCCCGAGGCCCCAACGTACTCCGCACGGCCCGAGCCAGCTTCGAGACGCCGGCCAACAACGGAAGCCTCGCCTCATCATCAAAGACCATATTCTTTGCCACGTCCGAATTCCTCCTCTTGATAGTTCGACTTCTCGTAATGCGACTGCCTGCCGCTACCCAGCCCACCGAGCTCATACCCGTTCGAGGCCTGAGCCAAGCTGCGGCCCATCCGACTCAGTGATCCGTATCGCTTGAATCGCTTGACCGAAAGTGTGTTGGCGTCCCCAGACTGCCATCCAAAATGGCAGTCCGGCCAGATAGATCGCCTGTATATAGCAAGGTAGATGCCAAGCGGTCCGCGCCGTACCTAAGATATCTATGGCAAGCCGTTTACGTTGAGTGCGTGAATGCTAGCAGGCGACGGCCGCTCCGGGGTTGCTCGGCCGGCCTGCCGTTTTGACAGCGTGCCCGCGGCGCGGGTGGCTCGGCTGCGAATCTCCTACCCAAGTTGGCCTTTCACCACCTGCCCGGGTTGCTAGGATGGGGCGCAAATCGTGGAGTACCTTACACCAGGGGCCCATCATCCCTGTCCCCGCCGCTGCCCTTCGGTCTCACCCTGGAGCTCGATCATGTCGTCCGGCAACAATCCCTACCCTTATGGCACGACGCCCTCCTCAGGAGGGGGATCATTCGCGCCCCCAGGTGCGGAAGCCCCGCTCCCCTGGCAGACCGAGCCCGCGCCGCCCGCCAAGAAAAGCGGACGCGGCTGCCTCGGCTGTTTGCTCGGATGCCTCGGCGTGAGTGTCGTTCTCGCCATCGTGGCCGCTATCGGCATCTGGTGGTTCGTCCAGAAAATTCCCGAAATGGCCCGGCAGGTCATCGATCAGGCCGTGCAACAATCGGATTTGTCCCCAGAGGATAAACAAGTCGTCATGCAGCAGGTCGACCGCTTCGTCGAAGGCTACAAGGAGGGTAAGGTCGACATGCAGAAGCTCGGTCTGTTCTTCGAACAGCTCGCCGAGTCGCCGCTCATGGACCTCATGATCGCCTACGCCGCGAAGGAGAAGTACATCAATCCGTCGGGACTGTCCGCCGAGGAAAAGCAGCAGGCGGAACGGACCCTTCAGCGGCTTACGCGGGGTGTCATCGAAGAAAAGATTTCCAAGAGCGAACTCGACATCGCGCTCGACCACATCTCCACCGACAACGGCAACGGGGGACGGGAGTTCAACGAGACCTTGAGCGACGAACAGCTGCGGGCCTTTCTCGCGGAATGCCAGCGACTCGTCGAACAGGCCGAGATACCCGATGAAGAGTTCCAGGTCGACATCGGCGCCGAACTGAAAAAGCTGGTCGACCAGGCTCTGGGGGAAGCTCCGCCCATCCAACCGGAAGCCCCGCAGTAGGGATCGGCATGAACCCCTCGCTGCCAGGCCCGATGGAGCTTAGCTGCGGGCAGTGTGCCACCTTGGCGTGCCTGCTGGAAGTGATCGCGCCGAAGCCCGGCAACGTCCACCGCGGTGCGGACTTTGAGGACCTGCATTTTTCCGATCTCGCGGTGAGTGCCGTGCTGATTGGGCCGACCCTCGATCAGGCCGCTCACCGGCCGGTGGGCCAGACAATCCGAGACGCGGTGCGGGTAACCCGGTCCGCCGTCGCCACGAATTCAAACCTCGGCATAATCCTGCTGCTGAGTCCGCT
>JBFWYF010000672.1:0-4645 GCA_050186685.1 Pirellulaceae bacterium | reverse complement strand
CTTACGCGGCTGTACCTGGACCGCCTGCACGCGTTCGATCGGGTCTTGCGCTGCGTCGTCACGTTCACGGACGACTTGGCCCTGCGGCAGGCGCGGGAAGCCGATGCCGAACTGGCCGCCGGCCGATATCGGGGACCCCTACATGGGATTCCCTGGGGTGCCAAAGACTTGATCGCCGTGCCAGGCTACAAGACGACCTGGGGCGCCGTACCGTTTCGTGACCAGCAGCTCGAGCAGACAGCGACGGTGGCCGCACGGCTGGAGCAAGCGGGAGCGGTACTGGTCGCGAAGCTGTCGCTCGGCGCCCTGGCATGGGGCGATGGCTGGTTCGGTGGCCAGACGCGCAATCCGTGGGATCCCGCGACCGGATCGAGCGGTTCGTCGGCTGGCTCTGCCTCGGCGACCGCGGCGGGGCTCGTCGGCTTTGCGCTCGGCAGCGAAACTTTGGGCAGCATTATCTCGCCGTGTCGGGTTTGCGGATGCACGGGTTTGCGTCCCACGTTTGGTCGCATCAGCCGGCATGGCTGCATGTCGCTGGCGTGGAGCATGGACAAATTGGGCCCCATTACCCGCTGTGTCGAAGACGCTGCGCTGGTGTTCGATGCCCTTTACGGATCGGATGGCCTGGATCCGACGGTCGTCGATCGGCCCTTTAGCTGGCCCTGCCCGCGCGACATCCGCTCGTTGCGGGTCGGCTATTTCGAGCCCGAAGGTTCATCGCCTCCTGAGTTGGATATTCTGTCGCAACTCGGAGTATCGCTGGTTCCCATTCGGCTGCCCGAAGGCCTGCCCGTCGGAGCCCTGACGATCATTCTGGACGCGGAAGCCACGGCGGTGTTCGACGGACTGGTGCGCGAGGGGAAACTCGAGGGGACCGGCTTGTGGCCCAACTCCTTCCGGCGTGGCGAGCTGTTGCCTGCGGTAGAGTACTTGCGGGCGAATCGCATCCGCACCCGGCTCATGGAACAGATGCGGGAACTGATGGCGACAGTGGATCTGTATGTCGGCGGCGACGACCTCACCATCACGAATCTGACCGGGCATCCTACCGTGATCCTGCCCGTGGGCGTGAACGAGACCGCCGCCGGCCGCCGGCCCCGAATGCTGACGTTTACCGGCCAGCTCTACGGGGAATCCGAACTCCTCGCCTTGGCCCTCGCATACGAGCGAGCCATCGCCGTGGACGTCCGTCCGGACATGAGCCGGGTGCGGGACTGGCAGGACCCGGCTCCGCCGGCCTCTCCAGACCCTGCGAAGCCGACTTAGAGGACACCGATGGCTCGGCTGTTCCGCACGCTCTGGATCGTGGTGCTCGTTTTGCTGGTGCCAGTGATCCCGTTCGTACTGCTTGGCTCATCGCTGGACGACCTGGTCCATCAATGGCAAACCGCCGAGGCCTCGGCCAGTCTGACGGCTCTGGCGGTGGTCTTCATCCTCGCCACTGACATCCTGTTGCCGATTCCGTCCAGCGTCGTCAGTACGCTGGGCGGTGTTCGGCTCGGCTGGCCTGGCGGAACCGCCGCTTCCTGGCTGGGAATGACGGCCGGTGCGGTGATCGGCTTCGTGCTCGCCCGTCGATGGGGACGCACCGTGGCCCTGTGGTTCACCCGCGACGACGATCTGCGGCATGTGCAAGCGGCGCAGGCTCGCTTCGGCACGCTGCTGTTAGTGATCGTCCGGGGAGTGCCCGTATTCGCGGAAGCGAGTGTGCTGCTGGCGGGGCTGAGCGGCATGTCCTGGCGGCAGTTCCTGGTCCCCGTGAGCATCAGCAATCTAGGGATCGCGCTGGTCTACTCCGCGTTTGGAGACATAGCGGGGCGGCATCAGTGGCTGCCGGCGGCCGCGGCGATCGCGATCGCAATTCCCGTCCTGCTTGCGGCCGCGGCGCAGCGACTCCTGGCGTCCCGCCACCAGTAGCGGAAGTGGCAACACTTCCAAGTATGTCGAGTCGGAACGCCTGCGTTTTTCTCCTACGAGAGCGAACGCCGCGCGCGTTCGATGGCACGTTGCAGACGACGATCGCACGCCTCCCGCCCCAGGATCGCCAGCGCCTCGAACATGCCCAGCCCCACCGACTTGCCGGTTATCGCGACGCGCAGAGCGTGAATGATGTCGCCAATCTTGATTGCCCGCTGGCCGACGAAGTCGTGCACGACGCGTTCGGTGGTCGGAGTATCAAACGGATCGGCCTGCAACAAGTGTCCTCGCAGCCCATCCAGCAACTCGACCGCGCCCGGCTTGCGAATTCGCTTTTCAAACGCCGCCTCGTCATAAACCAGCTGATCGTCGGGCACGAAGAATTCGGTGAATTCCAGGATGTCGCCGGCGACCTTCAACCGGTCGCCCGCTGCTTCCACGACCTGCCTTAGTCGCGGCCCGACGTCACACGGCGGTGGCGCAGACACGAGGCCCAGCCGCTGGAGGTAGGGCAAGACCATCGCCACCTTCTGCTTGACGGGCAGCTGCTGCATGGCCCGCTGCTGGAACGCCCACAACTTTTGCGGATCGAAACTGGCCGGCGCTTTGTGGACGCGGTCGAGCGAGAAATGCTCGATCATTTGGGCGCGGCTGAAGTCTTCGGTCTTGTCGTCAAGCGACCAGCCGAGGAGCAGGAGGTAGTTCAGGATCGCATCGGGCAGGTAGCCGACGTCGCGGTAAAAATCGACGACGACGGGATTGAACAGCTCGGGCGGTAGCTGCATGTTCAACTTCGCTGCCAGCTGTTGGCCGTGATCGTACAACTTCTTGAAATCAGGATTCTTCAAGTACTGGGCGAGTTTCCGTTTACTCAGCTTGTTCCGACTGCCTGGCTCGGCGACATAGGGGAGATGTGCGTACTGGGGGAGCGTATACCCCAAGCTCTGGGCGATGAAAACCTGGCGGGGCGTGTTCGAAAGATGTTCCTCGGCGCGGATGACATGCGTGATGCGAAAGTCTTCGTCGTCCACGACGCTGGCCAGATGGTAGAGTACGGAGCCATCGGCCCGCTGCACGACATGGTCCTGCTCGGCGCTCCAGGCGAACTCCAGGTCGCCACGAATCAGGTCGTGGAAGCGGCAGTGCCCGTCGCGTGGCATATTCAGCCGGACGACCGCCTGGCGTCCCTCGGCGGCCCAAGCGGCGGCTGCGGCATCCGAATCGGCTTTCCAGCGGCGGCTGTAGACGAACTGGCGTTTTTCCTGCTCGGCCGCGGCCCGCTCGGCCTGGATCTCCTCCGGACGGGCATAATCCCGATACGCGGCCCCACTCGCCAAGAGCCGCTCGACCGCCGCCTGGTAGCGATCCGCTCGCTGCGACTGGAAATACGGGGCATACGGCCCCCCTCGGTCGGGTCCCTCGTCCCAATCGATCCCGAGCCAGCGAAACCCGTCCAAGATCGGTTGCAGCGCTTCCTGGATGTTACGTTGCTGGTCCGTGTCGTCGATGCGTAACAGAAACTGGCCGCCGTGCTGGCGTGCATACAACCAGTTGTAAAGAGCCGTTCGGACTCCGCCGATGTGCAGATAACCTGTGGGACTGGGCGCGAAACGCGTGCGAACCATCCGAAGATCCTCTAGCGCGGCCGCACCCGGGGGGCGTGCCTTCAAGGTCAAACGATGCGTGGACCAATCCAGTTTCCCCGGTATAGACGTTCCCCGTGCGTGGCGGCAAGAGGACGACCTGGTACCTGCCGGGCCATGGGCGTCCTAAGCGGTGTGCCCCCATCAACGCTGGGTGCGCTGGGTCTCCTTGCGGAGCCGCCGACGTTCCGCCCTCGACAATTTGCGGTCGCTCCCTTCGTCTTCGTCCACGTCCGAGGGGCTGCCCTCCTCCGCCTCTTCCAGTGCCGGGGCGGTAATGGTCGCCGCGGCCGTCGCCGACTGCGGCTGCCCGAACTGGGTGTGAGCGTCGTCCACCCGTACCTGCTTGGCAGCCCGCGTCTTAGCCGGCTTCTTCGCTTTCGGAGCCGACGGCCGACGCGCCGACCGCTTCCAACTGGGCCATTTCACCCAGCGGCGTCGGGCCGTCAGCCGCTCGTGGGCGTCCAGATACACGTAACGACCATACGCGAGCACCGTCAGCAGCACGCCGAGATGGGCCGATAGCAGCACGGCCGAATAGCACAGCGCGCTGGCCGATTCGTCCTCCAGCCGCCAGGCACCTAACTCGAAGAGCCCGCTCGCCACATAACAGGCCGTCGTAACGAGCAGAAACCAGCTCGCCAGACGGCTGGGCCATAGCTCAATCACCATCTGCGCCAGGATCGGAAAGAATACGGCCGCATAGGCCAGCATCCACCAACCCTTGCCCTGCAAAGCGATCTCGGCACCCGTCACGCGTGTTAGGATGCCGCTCAACGCGTGATGTAAGCCCGTCGCCGCATTGACACTCAAGATCAACAGCAAGGGGACCAGCCACAACCACCACCGATAGCGGCCATTGTAGTCGTTCGTGCGATGCCGGCGGATGCGGTACACCATCAGCGATCCAAATGCCGCTACGCCCAGCACGACGGTCGCAAACCAGCTGGCGAGGCTGCCACGCCCTTCCACGTCCAGAGCTACCAGGCTGGGTCGCAACTCTACGGGCGCCGTCCGATAAGCGTAATAGTAGAGCAACTGAATGCTCGCGATCAGCAGCCCGCCGGCCAGCCACACGGACCAAG
>JBFWYF010000671.1:0-4647 GCA_050186685.1 Pirellulaceae bacterium | reverse complement strand
AGCGAGAGATCCAGAAGTCCTGGATCCGGCGGCTGGGCCGGCAGCGAGGCATCAGCGGCCAGGAAGGCGAGTAAGACCAGAACGGTCCCGTGGGGATACCGCGTCGTGATGTCGCTCATGTGTTGGTTTTCCTTAGCGATCGAAAAAGCCCGCTGCCTGGGTGGGACCCTCTCTTGGTATCGCATCCAGCGCGGGACGACAATGGTCGCTCCCTGGAGGTGGTCGGCGGCCAACCCGGCCACCATTGAAACATCCCCTCCCGCTTCGCTACAACGCTCCGTGTAGCGACGCGGCTAGGAACGGATGTCTGTCTGGCCCGTCAGGCTTGGCGGGGTGCCGAGTGGCGGGAGCCAGGCGAAGGGAAGGTGACGACTATGACTTTGATTGTGCGGCAAAAATCCTTTACGCCGCGTCGACCATCATTCGGGTTGCTGGCCATCCTGCTGAGCGGCAGCGTCGTTGTGACCGCTCAGTCGCCGCCGGCTCGCGTTGCGACGGCCGCGGAGTCGGGTATGCAGGAAGTTTTGCGTCCGGAGAACCTGGTAGCGTGGTGCATCGTGCCGTTCGATGCCAAACGCCGGGGTCCCGAGGAACGGGCGGAGATGCTTCAGCGTTTGGGGTTCAAGAAGTTCGCCTACGACTGGCGGGCTGAGCACATTCCGAGTTTTGATGCCGAGATCGCCGCTCTTCGCAAACGCGGCATCGAGTTGACGGCCTGGTGGTTTCCTGCGTCCTTGAACGACGACGCCCGTCAGATCCTGGCGGCGCTTGCCCGAGGCCAGGTTCGGACGCAACTCTGGATCACGATGGGAGATCCTGGCGGAGTGACGCAGGCAGAGAGAATCGCCAACTCTGTCCGGCAGCTGACACCGATCGTGGATGCCGCCGCCGCGCAGGGCTGTTCCGTGGGCCTGTATAACCATGGCGGCTGGTTTGGCGAACCGGAAAATGCGCTGGCCATCATCGAAGCGCTGCAACGCCCCAACGTGGGACTCGTCTATAACCAACATCACGGGCACGATCACTTGGATCGCTTTGCGAAGGTGCTGCCCAGGATGTTGCCCCATCTGTACGCGATCAATCTCAACGGCATGGTCCCGCGAGGTGACCGGCAGGGACAGAAGATCCTGCCGCTGGGACAAGGGACGCTCGATCTCGAGCTCCTGCGGACGATCGTGCAGAGCGGCTATCGCGGTCCGATTGGAATTCTGGGCCATACCCAGGACGACGCGGAAGCTCGGCTGGCGGACAACCTGGACGGTCTGCACTGGCTGCAACGCCAACTGGCGGGCGAGCCGGCCGGCGCAGCGCCCCGGCCTCGCACTCCGGTTCCAACACCCGTGGAGTTACCGGGCGCAGCTGCCCCGCCTTCGCCCACTCGCCCGAGCCCGGCGGCAAAGCGCCGGGAATCCGACGCTCCCGCGACACGGGATAACGGTGCACGCACCCGACTGGCTCCGGCTCCCGAGATTCCCTCGGCCGCGACGGCAGCTGACTATCCCGTCGGCGCTCACCACCCGCACAGCCTCGCGGGGGCGACGAGTCTGCCCGCGGAATATGACGCCGGGCTGGTAGCGGACCTAGTGCACCAGGCCCAGTCGAGCGGCAACGCTCGCCGAGGCATGGAGGTGTTCCGGTCGGCGCGGTTCGCGTGCCTCTCCTGCCATAAGGTAGGGGAAGTCGGAGGCACCATCGGACCACCGCTGGCTGATGTCGGACGGCGGCTGAAGCCGGAGGAAATTGCCGAGGCGATTCTTTGGCCGCGGCGTTCGGTGCGACCTGAGTTCTCGGCGTGGCAGGTTCGTTTAGCGGATGGACGGAGCCTGCAGGGATTCAAACGCGACGAATCAGCCGACACCGTGCTGCTGTTGGATCCCGCGAGCCAGCAGTTCGAGTCTTTGGCCAAAGCCAACATCGACGAGTTGCGCGAGGTCGGAACGTTGATGCCCGATGGACTGACTCAGGGGATGACTTACGCGCAACGGCGCGATCTGGTTCGTTTCTTGGCGGAGCTGGGACATACCCCAGGGTTGGACCAGTCAGTCCGCCCAGAAGAGACACCGATTCCGCTGGCCGTAAACCGCGCACCGCTCGAGCCCAAGGCATGGAGGTTGTGGGAACATCCCGTGAATCGGGATCGCGTCTATGACTTCTATCGCAAAGAAGCGTTGCACTTCCGCGAAGTGACGAACCGCCCCCATCTGCTGCCTGCGTTTCCTGGTCTGGACGGCGGCAAGCAAGGTCACTGGGGCAATCAGAACGAAGAGGTCTGGAAGGACGCTCGTTGGAGCCAGCAAGACAAATCTCCCGTGTTGGCCGGGGTGACCCACTTTCCTGGGCGGGCCGTTGCCAAGGGAGTCTGCGTGCAATTGGGGGACCCCGCCCAACTTGCCGCCTGCTTCAACCCCGAGACGTTGACGTACGAAGCCGTATGGCAGGGAGGATTCGTCAAGTTCTCGGAAATTCGTCACGGGTTCCTGGACGGCCTGCGTCCCGACGGCACATTGCTCCCGCCACCTGCCGGGGCCAAGCCCGAACTGCCGTTTGCCTACCGGGGCTATTATCGCGTCGGTCCGCGGATCGTGTTCGCTTACCGTATCGGCGACACGGAGTTGCTCGATGCCCCATGGGTTCGCGACGGTGTGTTCGAACGAGTCGTGGCGCCGGTCCACGAGCACCCGCTGGCCAGTGCGATCCAGGATCCACCTCGGCAATGGCCCGAAGAGTTGGTGCTCGCCGGCGAATGTCGCCAGGACGGACCCTATGTCGTCGATACGATTCCGCTCCCGTTCGAGAATCCTTGGGGAGCGCTCATGTTTGTTGGCGACCACGACTTTCTGCCGGACGGCACCGCCATGATGTGCACCATGACCGGGGACGTATGGCGCGTATCGGGATTGGATGCCAAACTGACGCAAGTGCGATGGCAACGGTATGCGGCGGGGCTGCACCAACCGCTGGGATTGACGGTGGTCCGGGGGCAGGTCTACGTGCTGGGTCGCGACCAGATCACGCGGCTTGTCGATTTGAATCAGGATGGCGAGGCCGACTTCTACGAGTGTTTCTCTAATGCCTTCGCGACGTCGCCGAGCGGTCATGACTTCGTCTGCGGCCTGGCATGCGATGATCAGGGCCGCTTTTACACTGCTTCCGGTAAGCAGGGGCTGATTCGTATTGCCGCGGACGGGCGCACGGTGGAAGTGCTGGCGACCGGTTTTCGCAATCCGGATGGGTTAGGGCTCTGTCAGGACGGTGCAGTGACGGTGCCGTGCAGTGAGGGAGACTGGACGCCGGCCTCGATGATCTGCCTCGTGCAGCCGGGAATGCAACCGGCACCGCACTTTGGCTATCCTGGGCCGCGGGATGGCAAACCACCTGCGCTGCCGATGGTTTATCTGCCGCGCGGTCTGGACAACAGCAGTGGCGGCCAGGTGATGGTGACCGACGAGCGGTTTGGCCCTTTGGCGGGACCGATCATTCATACGTCGTCGGGGGCCGGAACGCACTTTCTGGTCCTGCGCGACGAAGTGGCCGGACAGCCTCAAGGTGCGGTCGTGCCCCTGCCCGGAGAGTTCCGGTCGGGCTCGCACCGAGCGAAGGTCAATCCGCGTGACGGCCAGCTGTACGTCTCGGGTATGGCGGGCTGGGGCAGTTATACTCCCGACGATGGCTGTTTCCATCGCGTGCGTTTCACGGGCCAGCCGGTCCAGCTGCCGACGCATTTGCACGTGCATGAAAACGGTGTCCTCGTCCGCTTCTCCCGGCCCGTGGACGCCGCGGTGTTGCGGAATCCGGTCCACCACTTCGCTCAAGCGTGGAATTACCGATACGGTCCCGGATACGGGTCACCTGAACTGGCCCCGAGCCATCCCGGAGTGGTCGGGCATGATGTGGTCGATATCGCTGGGGTGCACCGAATCGACGACACGAGCGTGTTTGTCGAATTGCCCGAGTTGCAGCCCGTCAACCAATTGCACCTGCTGTTGCAGGTCGATGTCGGGCCGCCACAGGAGCTGTTCGTCACCGTGCATCAGCTCGACGAACCGTTCACTGAGTTTGCAAGTTATCGGCATACGCCCAAGCTCAAGGCGGCTCATCCTCAAGCCACGGATCTGGCGCTGTTGGGCAAACAACTTCCGAATCCGTGGCGGCGTCGATCGCGCATTGCCCCCACTGCGATTCTGGACATCGCGGCGGGGAAGAACCTGACGTATTCCACGCGGATCCTCAGGGCGAAAGCCGGGGAGAGTGTCCAGCTGACATTCACCAATCCGGATGTGGTGCCCCACAACTGGGTCTTGCTGAAACCCGGTTCGCTCGCCACGGTGGGCCAGCTCGCGAATCAGCTGGTCGCCGATCCGGAAGCGGTGCTACGGCAATACGTGCCCACGTCGAATCAGGTGGTGGCCTATACCGATATAGTGCCGGCAGGGCAACAGTTCACGATTTACTTTACGGCCCCTTCGCAACCGGGCCGATATCCCTATCTTTGTTCCTTTCCGGGGCATTGGATGGTGATGAATGGCGAGCTGATCGTCGAATGACGGTCGGGACAGCCGGTACGAGAGCGACAGACGTGCATCTGAGAGGGAACTATGGCCTTTGACATACAGCGGCTTGTGGAGTTTGATTTTCTGCGTGCTACCG
>JBFWYF010000670.1:0-4647 GCA_050186685.1 Pirellulaceae bacterium | reverse complement strand
TGTTTCGGAGGATCAGCATGACCGCGACAACCTACCGTTGGACCAGCCTCTCCGCGATTTTGCTCGGTGTCGTCTCCGACCGACCCCACGCCACAGCCAACCGAAAGGACGCCGCCACCAACGATGTCGGATGTGGCGTACGGCAAGCTAGAACGCCAGACGCTCGATTCTTGGAAGGCGGCCGCGGATAGACCCACCCCCGTGATGATCTATTTTCACGGAGGGGGTTTTAGGAAAGGGAGCAAGAAGCAGATCAGCCGCGATATTCGCGTGGATGAATACCTTAAGAACGGGATTTCCTGCATCTCGGTGAGTTATCCCTTCTCGGACACATTGGACATACCCTCGATCTGCAAAGAGTGCGAAGGCGTTATCACGTTTGTGCGATCCAAGGCAAATGAGTGGAATATCGACCCCAAGCACATCGGTGTTTCGGGATGCTCCGCGGGTGCGATCATCGCCTTTTGGACTGCCACCCAAAAACCAGATGAAGTCAGTGTTATTGGCGCGACTCAGCAACCGCTCGGCACTGCGTTACTCATTCACCACATCACTGCGAACTCGCCGCCCTGCATTATCTACCAGCAAGATCCGGAACACAACAAACTCCACGGGCCTGTGAATGCTCAGTTGATCAAGGACGCCTACGCGAAACACGGCGTCGAATGCCGAGTCTATGGTGCCGGCACGAACAAGTTCGACACACCGCCGGTGGGCAAGGACAAGTTTGCGATCATGATGGAATTCTACATGAGCACGTGGGGAATGGCCGAGTCCGGCACTAACCACACCATTGCGGCACCGCGCAAGTCGGAACTGCAGCCAAAGAAGCCTGAATGACAATCTGGAGAACGAGATGAAACAAAGTTATCCACATCGGAGGGCTCATATGCGAATACTGTCACTTACCGCGTTCACGTTGCTGCTGTCACCGCTAACAACACTCGCCGACGAGACGAAGACCGACGAGGTTACATTCTCCGAGCATATCGCGCCGCTCGTTTTCGAAAACTGCACCACGTGCCACCGGCCCGGTCAGGTCGCACCTTTCTCGCTCATGAACTACGTCGACACACACAAGCACGCGAAAACGATGTTCCGCGTCATGGACGAACGCTACATGCCGCCGTGGCAGCCCGAACCGGGGCACGGCGACTTCCGCGATTCGCGCCGGTTACCGGATGAGCAGATCGCCCTGTTCGATAAATGGGTGAAGGCGGGGATGCCCGAAGGCGACCCGAAGAAGACCCCGGCCCTGCCGAAGTTCTCCGACGGCTGGCAACTCGGCAAACCCAATCTCGTCGTGAAGATGGATCGGGCCTTCGAGGTGCCCGCCGAAGGGTCGGACATCTACCAGAACTTCGTGATCCCGCTGAACCTTCCCGAAGACAAGTGGGTCACCGCTATCGAGTTTCAGGCCACCGCTCCCGTGGTGCTGCACCACATTCTGTATTTCCTCGACGACAGCGGCCGCGCCCGTGCCAAGAGCCCGAAGGACGGGCAACCGGGTTTCCCCGGCATGGGCTTCCGCCCCACGGGTTCGCTGGGCGGATGGGCCGTCGGGGCCACGCCCGTGAAACTCCCCGAAGGACTGGCATACCCCGCGACGAAGGGTTCCGACCTGGTGCTGCAAACGCACTTCCACCTGTCGGGCAAACCCGAGAAGGAAGTCATCACGGTGGGGCTCTACTTCGCAGACAAGGCACCGAAGCGGACGCTCGTCAGCTTGCCGTCACCGCCGGCGTTCGGGCTGTTCTCCGGGGTCGATATTCCCGCGGGCAAATCCGACTTCAAGATCACGGATTCGTTCACGCTGCCGGTCGATGTCGATCTCGTGAGCGTCGGTGGGCATGCCCACTACCTCGGCAAGACACTGAAGACCACCGCGACCCTGCCCGACGAGAGCAACAAGAAGCTGTTCTACCTCAAAGACTGGGACTTCAACTGGCAGGGGCAGTACCTGTACACGGAGTTCGTGAGGTTGCCGAAGGGCACGGTCATAGAGACGGAAATCATGTGGGACAACAGCGCGAAGAACCCGCGCAATCCGAGCAACCCGCCGCTGCGAGTCCTCTGGGGAGAAGGTTCAACCGACGAGATGGGGGCCGTGAACTTCCGCGTGCTGGCGGCCAAGGAAGAAGACACGCAGAAGTTGCAAGTCGCGATTCGGAGCCACGCACTGGAAACGGTCGTGAAGTCCCGACTGCGCGGCGACAAAATCGACTGGGAGCGCATCGGACTGCCCGTGCCGCCGTTCTGGAAGGAGTCGCTGCCGAAGAAGCCGAAGGACAAGGAAGACAAATCGGGAAAGCCACCGCTGAGCCTGAAGGACATCGACGGCAAGACGTATACGCCGCTTGCGGTTGGCAACGCGAAGGCGAACGTGCTGTTCTTCACGACCACCGATTGCCCGATCGCGAACAGCTACTGGCCGGAGATCGCGAGTATCGTGAAGGACTATGGCGAAAGCTCGGTGCAGTTCTTCGCGGTTCATGTGGACCCGGATTTGAATGCGGACGACGCCCGGAAGCACGCCCAGGAATTCAGTCTGACGCTGCCGGTGCTCGTCGACGCAAAGCACGAACTCGTCAGCGCCGCGGGCATCACACGCACTCCGGAAGTGGCTGTTTTCACCCCTGATGGCACGCTCGCGTATCGCGGCCGCATCGACGACCGTTACCCCGGCTTCGGCAAGAAGCGGCCCGCCCCGACGCAGCGTGACCTGCGCGACGCCCTGACAGCGATCGTCGCCGGTAAGAAGGTGCCGACGCCACGCACCGAAGCCGTGGGCTGCTCCGTGCCGGACCTGCGGTGAACAAATCCGTTTACCCACGACCGGACGGGAGCGCTTTCATGAGGGGATGAATCCGATTTCTAACCCGACATTCGCCTCCGCGACAGACGACCTTCGCGCTAAGATTCCGACAGTTAATCAAATGGTTCCCGAACTCAAACGTGCTCGTGGAGGAAAGAGTGATGAGAAATCTGTCTATAAAGTCAATGCTTTTTAGATGCTATGTCGTTTTAGCTATCGGCGTACTGTTGTTTTGCGGCCTCGATGCATTCGCACAGACCAAACCCAACATCGTGTTTATCCTCGTGGATGACATGCCCTGGTACGGGACTTCCGTCCGCATGGACGCTGAGAATCCAGGCTCGGCAATGGCTTACATCGAGATGCCGAATGTCGAGAAGCTCGCCAAGCAGGGGATGACCTTCCGCAACGCGCGGGCGGCCGCTGGGATGTGCGCCCCATCACGCTGCTCGATCCAGACGGGCATGATGACCGCGCGGCACCTGTACAGCGGCAACGGCGGATTCGGAGCGAAGACCGATGGCACCGTCGAGTATCTCAGCCGCGGCAAGGACGCCACGATGCCGCTGCTCTGCCCAGAGCCGCAGGGGAACATCCGCCACACATCGCTAGGCGTCGTGCTAAAGAAGTCGGGCTATGCCACGGCGCATTTTGGCAAGTGGCATCTGTACGGCGGCGGTCCTGAGAAACACGGCTACGACGAAAGCGATGGCGACACTACCAACAGCAGCTTCCGACCGATCGATCCCGAGACAGGTGAAAAGACGAAAGTCTCTGAGGATCCGAAGCTCATGTTCAGTATCACGAAACGTAGTGTGGGCTTCATCGAACGGCAGGCGAAGGCAGGGAAGCCGTTCTTCGTCCAACTGTCGCACTACGCGAACCATGGCCAGTTTCAGGCACGCAAGGCGACACTGGAAAAGTATGAGAAAGATTTGGTGTTTCAAAAGATCACCAGCTCGCGCGAGCGGTCGAACGCGCAGCTTTCGGCAGCGATGACTGAGGACCTCGACACATCCATCGGCCAGGTTCTCGCCAAACTGGACGAACTCGGCATCGCCGACAACACCTATGTCATTTTCACGTCCGACAACGGCCATCGAGATTGGAACGAGGGACAAGAGCCGTTGCGCAGCGGCAAGTGGTGGGTCTGGGACGGCGGGCTGCGCGTGCCGCTCATCGTACGCGGACCGGGCGTGCCGAAGGGTTCCCGCAGCGCGGTAAACACGGTTGGTTATGATTTCATGCCCACTTTCGCCGATTTCGCCGGCGCAACCAGCCATCTCTCCAAAGATGTGGACGGCGTGAGTCTCAAGCCGGTGCTGCTTGGCCAGCCCGTCGCGGAGAGCCTCGTGAATCGGGCGATCTACTTTCACTACCCGCACTATAGAGTCTCGCCACCAAGCTCGGCGATTATCGAGGGCAACAGGAAGCTGCTGCACTTTTACGAGTGGCCGAACGACGACTTTTACTACGATTTGAAAGCCGATCTCGGTGAACAAAGCAATATAGCCACGGCGAATCCTGAATTATCGCGCAGCCTGCGTCAGAAGATGATGGATCACCTGAAGGCGGTTGGCGGCTACTTTCCAAAACCGAATCCGAAAGCCGATTCCACGATGAAGAAATACGACCCGCACAATACCGCCGACCAAGGTTCGGTCGGTCCCGGCGATCAGGAATGAACGGACGCCGCGACGAATTAAAAATGGAACTACTGCGAATCCGCCATGAAACCAGCACTCTCCCTACTCTGCCTGCTCTGCGCCTTTACACCTCTGCGTGAGGTCCAGGCTGCCGCACCGTCGAAGCCCTACATCATCGTGATCCTC
>JBFWYF010000669.1:0-4668 GCA_050186685.1 Pirellulaceae bacterium | reverse complement strand
CGCGGCGCGGGCGGCCGCGATGACGACGTTCAGGGTTGCCTGCGGGGCCCCCAGGGCGATATTGTCGCGCAGCGTACCGCTGACGATAAACGGTTCCCGCGATACGACGGCACAGCGGCTGCGCAAGCTGCCTAGGTCAAAATCGCGGAGATCGACGCCGTCGACCAGGATTTGCCCTTGGACAGGGTCGTGCAAGCGTGTGAGCAACTTCAACAGCGTCGATTTGCCGCATCCACTTTCGCCGACAATCGCCACCGTGGCACCGGCGGGAATGCGGAGATTCACGCCGTCCAGTACCTTGTCGCGACAGCCATATCGGAAGCTCACCCCTCGCAGCTCGATCGCGTCACGGACGCCCCGGAACGCCGCTTTGCGGTCGTCAAGTCGTTCGCCGGGAATCTCGAACACCTGGTACAGACGATCGACGGCAACCAGCGCGTCCTGTACCTGAGCGTTCACGCCCGCCAACCGTTCCATCGGCTCGAGCAAATATCCCACCAGCGTGTAAAAGAACATCAGCTCGCCGATCGTCAGGGCGCCGCTGACGACGCGGTGGCCGCCGTACCAGAGGACGATAACCCCCGCCAGTCCGCTGATCACACTGCCCACCGCGCCCATGCTGATCGATAGCTTCTGAAGCGAGAAGAGAGATTGAACCAGTCGCACCAGGCGATGCTCCCCTTCCTCGACCCGGGCCCGCTCGGCCCCGAACGTCTTGAAGGTCTCCACGCCCGATATGTCCTCCACGAGATGAGCCGACAGCTTGGCCGCTTTCTCCATTGCTTCGCGAGACCGCCGCCGCGTAATCGGATGATGCGCGATAACGGCGATCAGCCAGAGGGGCGCAAAGACCATCGCAACGGCCGCCAGCCGCCCGTCGTACATCCACAGCACCACGGAGGTGCAAATGACGACTATTCCATCGACCATCGCCGTCAGGCATGCTCCGCTGATCGCCTCGCGGATCTTCGCCGCATCGTTCACCCGCGACACGATCTCACCCACTTGCCGCATCTCGAAAAAGCTCATCGGCAACGAGAGCAAATGTCGTGCGTAACCGGCAATCAGCGACAGGTCGACAGTGCGTCCCACATGCGCCAGCAGGTAATGCCGCAGCATCCCGAAGAGCGTGCGGAACAAGATGATCGAAGCCATGCCGACGCCGAGGGCGTTCAGCATCCGCGTCTCGTTCCGGACCAGCACGTTGTCGATCAAGTGCTGGACGAAATACGACGTGGATACTCCCAGCAGCGTCATCAGGAGAGCACACACGACCGCCTCGATCAGCACCCCGCGATGAAGGCGTAGCAGCCCCAGGAACCGCGCCAACGAACCGGTCGCACCCGCTGGCTCAGGCACACGCGGCTTCGTCTCGTCGGGCGTGACCAGCAACAGGTAACCGGTCCATGCGGCGCAGAACGCCTCTCGCGACAGCGTTCGGACACCGCGGGCGGGGTCCGCAACCACGACCGAGCTCTTGCGTACGCGATGCAACACGACAAAGTGACCGAAACCCTCGTCCGTCCGGACATGGGCGATGGCCGGCAGACACGCACCGCCGAGGGCCTCATAGGCACCTCGGACCGCCTTCGCCGACATTCCGATCCGTTCAGCGGCCTCCATCAGCCCCAGCAGATTCGTACCGATGCGGTCAGTCCCTGCCAGGTCCCGCATGGTTTGCAGACCAAACTCCAGACCGTGGTGGCGGGCCACCGTGGCCAATGCGGCAGCACCGCAGTCGCTCCCGTCCATTTGTTTGACGCAGTGATACCGGGAAAACATCCGAGTCGTCTCCTGGAAGGGGCAGAGGCAGGACAAGACGGTTCCACGACCGATCCGACGATTCTCGTACGCTTCAGGGAGGAAACTGTTACGGGCTTGCGCCGGTATCACTGCGGCGTGGTCACGCAAAATAACGTCGTGACGTCCCCGCTAAGCTACTAGTTCCACCGGCACCGCGACGTTTGGTAAAGGCTTCCGAATCAAGGACTTCCCATCGGCAGGGTGTCGATCTCGCGCTAATCGGGACGCCACGATGTAACAACCGCCCCGCACTCGCGTACGAGGAATTGCCAAGGGTCCATTCCAACTTGCTGAGCGGAGAATTCCAGCCATGTCTCAACCCAAATTCGATCCGAAAACCGCGCCGGTCGCAGGCAATTCGTACGCAGATAAGGCCGCCTTCAATAAGGAGTTCAACGCCGTCGTCCTCAAGCTCGGTGAGGCTGGGGTCGCGCTGCAGGGCAAATTCGACTGGCGTATGGTGACAGCTTACTGGAATCCAAAAGGCTTCGATTTTACGTGTAACGATTGGCGACGCCTGCACGACGTCGCCAGCCGCAGTTCTCGGCTCGGATTCGATCCCGTAGACATGCCCGGATTCGATCCGTGGAAGCAAGCCGGCGTCAAGAGTGTCGGCTTCACACAGAAAGGGAAGCCGCCTCTCGCGCACCTGGACATCGCGATCGACCGCCCGGGGTTGTGCCGCGTCTACATCCTGTCCCAAGGCGACGAACGCCGCATCGACGCATTGAAGCGGTCCAAAGCGATCACGGCACGCGACAGCGATGTCTTCAAGGAGGTCTACAAGCGACTGCTCGCGTTCGGAGTGGATCTCGACTACCACATCGGCTCGAACCTGACTGCCTTGCGGACGCGTCTGGACGGGATCAACTTCGTTCCCAAAGATCATAATGCCCTGATGAAGGCGCTGACCGAAGCCAAGTACCCCGGCGGTGACAAGTTGTTCGCGCCAGGTTCCCGCAGTGCCCGGGGACATCTTCCCCTGAGCCTGTCCTACCTGGCCACGGACGGTACGGGCTTTCGTCAGATCTGGCGGCCGCAGGGATCAGATCGGGTCGTGGCGAAGTCGGGCGGCCCCTCCGTAAACCCGAAATTCTCGGCCCATTTTGGCGACTCACGAAACCTTCCCGACCTGTCCGCGCTGCACTGCGCAGTTTCCAAGTACATGTGCAATATCCATATCGACGAGATGGGATTCGTAATGGCCGACGCCAAGGGTAACGTCCTGACCGATCCGGATGCCTTGCGGCATATCCTGGTCGAACTGCTGTGGAAAACGAACCTGCAAGGTAAGCTACCCTTCTGGGCACTCGATCGCGTCAATTTCGACATCGTGAGTTCGCCGCAGCATTTTTCCCGCGTCGGAGTCGGCATCGACGTCGTCCAATCCAAACGTTGGCAGGCGACGATTCGCGGATCGTGCTCGGTGGACGGATCCATGGAGTGCTCGGGCACGGTCAACATCGGAGCCCGATTCTGAGAGCGGCCGATCGGACCAGGGGGCAAGGGTTGTGCGGCCATAGGTCAAGCGCAGGAGGCCCGGTCATCCCGTCTCCTTGGAATCAGACCCGCGTGGCGGTGACCGTGCCGCTGGCCGCTTGTGATGACATGGCTGGGCTGCGCCGTTACACTGCACCCTGCGGTGGTCGGATGGCATGTCCGATTCGTCTCTAGCGGAGCAGCATCATGGCAACTCGGCCTGCGGTCGTACATCGTCATGCCCACGCTTTTGGATGGCTGCATGGCCAGGAACGCGAAGGACTGACGCTGACCACGCGCCGTGGCATGCTCAAAGCCAGCATGGCGGGTGTCGCGGGGTTGACGCTTCCCCGGCTGCTGCGGGCTCGCGCAGAGGCCGCGGCGGCAGGCAATCCCCTACGCGGCCGCAAGTCCGTCATTCTGCTGTGGATGGCAGGCGGTCCCAGCCATATCGATACCTGGGATCCGAAACCCGACCGTCCTTACGAAAATCGCGGTCCCTTCGGCACGATTTCCACCAAGGTACCCGGGGTTCAGATTATCGAGCATCTGCCCAAGCAGGCCGCAATGCTCGACAAGTTGACGATTATTCGCAGCGTCGACGCGCGACATAGCGGCCACGCAACCACGTACAAGGTGTTCCAGACAGGAAGTATTGCGGCCAACCGGAACATCAACCCCAAGGCCGAACTCGTACCGGCTATGGGTGCCGTGGCCGCCAAGTACCGCGGCGCCAAGCATCCGGCCATGCCACCGTACGTGGCGTTCATGACGTCGCCCGGTCACATCGCTTTCGGGGGATTTCTCGGCAAACAGTACGATCCGTTCATTGGCCAGCAGGCGGCTCGGCTGCCAGTATATACGAATGTCGGTGTCGACACCGGCGAGATTCGCGGAGGTGCCTTGTTTGGATTGCCGGCGGGGCTGACCGGCGAGCGGCTCGAGGATCGCCGCAGTCTCTTACGCCAGTTTGACCGCTTACGCGCCGATGTCGACGTGCGCGGTTCCATGCAAGCCCTCGACTCGTATTCTCAACAAGCGGTGGACATGGTCCTGGGCAAGCAAGCCCAAGAAGCCTTTGATCTGGATCGTGAACCCCAGTCATCCCGCGATCGGTACGGTAAGCACCTGTGGTGCCAGGAAGCTCTGCTGGCTCGGCGACTGGTCGAGGCGGGTGTGGCCTTCGTTACCCTGGACTTGAGCTATCACCCGTCGTCGGGAACCTGGGACACACACGGCGACAACATTCCACCGTACGGTGGAATTCGGCGGGGACTCGGCCCGCTATTGCCGCTGTTCGACCATCTGACCACGACGCTGATCAGCGACCTGGATGAGCGCGGCTTGCTGGACGACACACTCGTCCTGGCCATGGGAGAATTCGGT
>JBFWYF010000668.1:0-4669 GCA_050186685.1 Pirellulaceae bacterium | reverse complement strand
GCGTCCCATTGGTTCGCCGTGCCATTTGTCGCGTTCTCCTACGCAATGATTACTATCACGGTAATAACTGCGAGTGGGACAAACAGCGTGACATTGAGCCGTGGAGAATGCGCGACCTTATCGGAAACTACCCTATACCTATGTCCCGGAGCACAGGTCGAAGGGGATGCGCTGACCAATGATCCGGGAGACCAAGGTTTTTCAAGTCTGTCCGCTCATGAGGGGTCCCATTACGTTTCCGTCAACGCCGAAAGCGAGGGGACGTTGGAATACTCAATCAGAGTAGACAGAGGAAACTGCTTATGATTCCTAAATGCCGACACCTCGGCCAGCCCACTGGCGACACGGTTCCTTGTGTCACCTGACGCGGCGTCATTCAACTCAAGGTCTTTGAGTGTTCGGTGTTTGAAAAGTGCGTCATTGCCAGGAAGCGAGTCGGGTCGATACAATCATGCAATACCAACTGCCAACGACATGAAACGGAGGACGCATGCCAACCATCTCGCCAATAATCCAGATCGGCCAAGACGAGGCTGGCAATTTGGCCATCCAGACAAAAGCCGACGTGACAACGACCTTGGGGATGCTGGAGCAAGTCAAATTCGCGCTCCTGTCTCAGGTGAACAGCCAGCCGCCCAAAAGGGTCATTTCGCCGGATCTTGGTCACGGAAGGTTCTAATGATAACCCTGGCAAGCAACCGTAACCGCTTCCCGTGGAGGCCATAGCCTTGGAATTCACCGAATTACTGGAGCGCTTCGGATTCCCTACTTTAATCGTATTGGTGGGAGCAGTGGCAATCTGGCGCGTTATTGTCTGGTTCGGGACCAATATCGCAAAACCGCTTGTCGGTTCGCATGTCGAGTTCCTTTCGGCGGTGCAAGCAAACGTCACAATCCAAACCGGATTGCTCCAGACGATTGCCAAAATCCAAATGGAGCAAAACGAAATCCTGGCTTTTATGCGAGACAGATTCGACCGGGAGCATTCCAAGTGACCGCCGCGGCAATACTCGTTATCGGCTGGACTATTTTCGTCGGCGTGGGCACGGTGATAATATCTTGGGATTGCCACGAAGCGGGCCGACGGCGTGGCCGAATCGAAGGTTACAACGAAGGGTTCGCGGACGGCCGAAGGGGCGGAGAGCAATAATGGGATCATTCTTTCAGGCTTGGATGGAGGGCGGCTATCACACGGTCGCCATGCTTTTCGGGGGCTGTCATGCGACTGAGTGAAGCGCCAATTGCGAACGGCGACATTCTTCTGTTCGAGGGGCGGTCTTGGTTCGCGTTCGGCATCAAGCTGCGCACCCGGTCGCAATTTTCCCACGCGGGCGTCGCGCTGTGGGTCAACGTCGACGGCACGAGCCGTTTGTGCATCCTGGAAGCCCTGGAGCCGTGGGGCGTCCGGCTCTATCCGCTGGACCGTTACCTCGACCACTGCCATCGCAAAGGCGAGCGCGTCCACCTTTACCGTCTGCACGAGTCTATCAACCGCGACAAGGTCGCCGGGTTCACCCTCCAGCAGTGGGGCAAGCGATACGCCTCTGTCTGGCAATTCGTCCTGTCGTGGGGCCGGGTGACGCGGTTCTTTCGTTGGCTGTTCGGCAGGCCGCTAAACGTGGACACGGACCCGGAACGATTCTTTTGCAGCGAACTTGTCGCCGAGGCTCTTCGCGCCGGCGGCTATGTACCGAGTGTAGAGGATGACCTAGCGCCATGCATGACCGACCCCGGCGCGGTCGCTTTGTTTCCGTGCCTGCAACGGCTGGGGGTGCTCACGCCATGACCCGATTCGTCGCGATCCTGTTCATCGTCCTGACGCCGCCCTGGGCCTGGCCGCAAGGCTCCTGACTGACTCCGGATTGCGGGCCGGTTCGGCCGTTCTATGCGCCGATCATTTCGGAGCGAAGGGGGCCCGTCGCCGATGTGCCTGCGGACCTGATCGCGGCATCGGTGATGGTTCAGGGCAACGCGGCGGCCGGGTCTGGGACGTCGCTGCGAATCGGCCAACCTGATGGCCTGGGTTGCGTGCTGACGAACAAGCATGTCGTCGAGGGGTCCAGTTCCTTCACGGTGATTTTCCCCAACGGGCAACGGGCCGGCGCGTCAGTCCTTGGCGTCTCCGGGTCGCGTGATTTGGCGCTGCTGATTTTCACGGCGAACGCCGCCACGCCGACTGTTCCGGTTGCGTCGTCGCGACCCCATGGCGGGACGCCGGTTTACCAGGTCGGCTATCCTTCGGGCAGGCGCACGCAGCGCGCGGGAACCATCATCGGCTATCGGCCTGGCACGGCGGGCAATCAATTGGTTGTGTCGTTCAACGTGATTCCTGGGGACAGCGGATCGGGCGTCTTTTTGGCCAAAGAGAGGGCCTTGTGCGGCGTAGTCTGGGGCTACGTGTCCTATGACGCGTCACGCCTGGGGCCGCGTGAGAATTCGGCGGTCGAACTGCACGACGTACAGACGTTCGTTCAAGCGTGCCTGCCGAGGCTGCGGGCTTTATTTCCGGGAAGGAAACCGGCGCCAGTCGCCCCGCTGCCGGTCCTGCCCACAACTCCGCCGGGAGTCACCGAGCCGCCATACTCTCCGCCCGTCGTGGCGCCAGACGAGCGGCCATCCATCGACATGGAGCGCATCCGCGCGGACATAGCGGACCTACGAAAAGCGATAGTCGCGCCGAGCGTCGACAAGGACTTGGCCAAGCGTCTGGAGGATCGGCTACGCATGCTCGAACGTGGCGCCGAAGACGTGCGAGGGACGCTGGGGAAGATCGGTGCGGACGTGCAAGACGCACAGGGCAAAGGTCTTCTGGGCCTGGAGGCGGCGGGGAAGTTGCAAGAGCGGATCGCGGGTCTGAAGGATCTTGTCAAGGTCGCTGGGGAGAAGGTTGGGCCGCTAGCTGGGATCGGCGAGAAGGTCGCCTCGATGGAAGCGAGGGCGTCTTGGCTCCCATGGATCGCTGGAGCGGCTGGAACTGGAGGGGCCGGCCTGGCTGGCTGGGCGGTGCTCGCGTTGGCACGCCGGAAATTGAAACAGGCAATGGACGCGCGGCCGGGATCGCAAACGTCCGTTTCCTTCCAGCCCGCGCCGAACCCGATCAAGGAAACCATTATCAGGAGCGAATCGAAATACGTTCCGGTGGAAAAACCAAGCGCGGAACTGGCTTCGCTTCACTGGGCCATGGACGAACTCGCAAAGCGTTATCCCGGTCAGAATGTGACCGTTGAAACACTCAAATCGTTTGCCGCGCAACACCTGAGCGGCAGCAAAACTTAGGAGAAACAATGGCAATTTTCGGCACTGACGAACCACTCTGGTACAACGTCGGAATCTGGGGAGAACTCGGATATGGCGTCCCTAATTTTGGCAACGACTATGACACGCTCAACAACAGCGTCGCGTACCTCGTCGATGCGATGGGCCGCAACCTCTCCGCGGTGATGCACCACGCCGACGCGGATCTGCGGACGCCGCCCAGCATCAACACGTTGATGCGGGTTCACAAGCTAATTCTTCGCGCCCGCTCGATTCTCAGCAGTCGCGCCATCGCGCCGAATCAGATGCGGATGGAAGCGCAGCATGCCACGCCCGCGAAGGAAGATTTCTTGGTATTTCCGATCCCCTACTTCAAGGTCCGCAATCGCTGGCTCAAGGAGTGGGCCGGGCTGATTTTGTCCGCGTTGTCCGAATGCACCCAGCACACGGAGAACCGCATTGAATACGACATTTCCACGACCTTCGCCGGCCTCGTGGGCCAATACCTTCAAAGGATTCTTGTCCGCATGGCGACGGAACTCTTGGGCGTTGCCCGCGCGGACGCGGAGAAGCCGGACTTCGTCATCGCGGACACGGTGTTTCAGACGTATGACCCCGCCAAGTTCTTCACGTCGACCGAACTGATCGACACGAACCGGCCGTCGTGGGTGATCCCGACCGAGGACGATTTGGAACTTTTGACGAACGGAATTCCCGCGTCGAAGTTGGTCGGCCTGCAACGGTATCCGCGCGCTGACCCCGTTCCCATCGTTGCCGGCGGATCGGCTGGCGGCGGAACTGTCACGTCGTCGACCGTCGTTTCGACCTCCGCGTCTGGCTCCTTCGCCGCGCCGCCTGGACCATAAGGAACGCCATGACCCCTCTTCCTTGGACGTATCACGCCGAGATCGTGCGATGGCTGGACGGCGACACCGTCGACCTAGACGTGAAAGTCTGGCCGGAGCAGTTGCTACGTATCCGCGCCCGCCTGGACGGCATAAACACGCCGGAAACGCGGACGCGGAATTTGACGGAGAAGGCGGCGGGGAAGGCGTCCAAGGCTTACGCGATTGACGCCTGCCCGCACGGAAGCGAGCAAGTCGTCAGGCTGGTAAAGAAAGAAAAATACGGCCGCTGGCTGGTGCGGATCACGCTGGACGACGGCCGCGATCTGGCGGCGAAAATGATCTCACTCGGCCATGGCAAGGAATACCACGGAGAGAAGAGATGAGAGGCAGTCGACACTCCGATCAACTGAACCATCACCCTGTAGAAGTGCCACCATGCAGGGCTTGGAGCCGCCGTTCGCAGGAGAGGCGGGCGGCGGCTTTTCAAAAACGGAGAAATCATGGCAGCTGACACATTCCGCAACATCGTGAGGAACGCCGTCGAGGAACAACTGCGAACCCGCCTC
>JBFWYF010000667.1:0-4676 GCA_050186685.1 Pirellulaceae bacterium | reverse complement strand
CGGTCAGTCATTTGGGTTTCCGCACAGAGCCTAGCCGAGAACGGGCAACCCGGACCGCACCGGAGCCTCATAAGGAACCTCGGCCCACGCTGCCAATTGCTGCCGCGAAGGATAATCCCCTTGGTAGACGACCTGGTCATCCGCCACGGTTACCGGAAGGCAGTCGGTACCTTGCACCTGCAACAAGGCTTTGATCGTCGGTGCGGCGGCAAACGCTGCCGGCTGCTGCGCCAGATTGAACCGCTCGACGTTCACGCCGTTAAGTCGCAGCCAGTCGAGGTCCGCAGCGAATCGCGGCAGTACCGAATCGACCTGGGGACCACAAACGCCGGTTGAACAGCAGAGCGGACGGTCGTAAACCCGAATTGTCTTCATCACCAGCCCTCTTACTTAGTTAATCGCCGATAAACGATAGGGGTATGCAAAAAAAATTCGCCGGCATCACAAACACGCCGACTGGGCTCTTCTGTGGCCTCTTCGGGAGCGAATGGATCCACAAGCTCAGCGCCGATCCAGCTAGCGCGCTGGGCCGATTCTAGAGGGTATCAATTCGCAAACGATATGCCACGCTTCCTCTGCCACGGCCGCTAGCCGCCCTTCCCACGCGTTACGGTGTCGGCCGTGACATGCTTATCCACTTCGTGATCGGGGACTTTCGATCGGCAGACAACAGCGGCCATTGCTTATCTCCCTTTATCGCAATTCTACGATGGGAAGTTTATCGCATTCGAGCGCTGGCCTTGCGTGCGCGGATCCGGCACAGGTGTGCGATTGAGACCGCCACGGTTCACGGGCCGCGGCGAACGATGCAGGCTTTCCAACACCGCGCGGCCCACGGCTCCGTGTGGAACGGTTTGTTCGCCTGCGGATAACGCGGCATCATCCGACGCTGGGGCGCTCGCCCGAACTGCTTTACCGGAAATGAACCGCGAAGCACTGAAGAGCACGAAGAAATGCCGGAGAAAGTAGTGAGGGGGCCGGTTGACCTGCGAAGTGGGCCTGCATGGCGGCGGAGAGGTATTCGAATCGGTTGCGAGATTGCCGATGGCTGGGCCACGCCGACGGGAAGCTCGCCGCACGTGCATTGCTGGCAACTGCGGCAGGTCAGCCGATGGAATTGGCAGTGCTCATGCCCGGCTGAACACCTTGCAAGGCGCTCTGCGAGCGGGGCGCGGCCGGCCGAACGACGGCGAACGTGCCAGCGGTTTCCAGTACGACTGCCTCCACGTCCTCCATCGCCGCGAATTTTGCCTCTCGCACAGCCGCCCGCACCTCGTCCTCGGTCACTCGCTCCCGCCGCATCGTGTCCCACAGGAACGAACCACGGTAGAACAACATCGTTGGCTCTGCTTTTACGAGCGACCGGATTCTTGACGAACGTACCGACAACCAGGCGACGACGTACTGGAGGCCGATCAGCAAGGCGAAACCAAGCAATCCTTCCAGCAGTGCGACGTCCTTGGTCAGGAGCACCGTGGCCAGCGTCGACCCGAGTGCCACGGTAACGACCAAGTCGAACGCGTTCATTTTCGACAGCGTCCGCTTGCCGGAGGCCCGCAGCAGCAGGATCAGGCCCAGGTAGGCGAGCGTGCCGACGAACACGACCCGGAATAGGCCCCGCCCGCTATCAAAGGCCATTTGCCACAGCATGTCGAGCAATGGTTCGTGCCCGTTCATTTCTCCGCAAGTCCTGGATCACACCACTTATCAAATATCCCCTGCTTCATTGATGCAAGCGAACACATCATAGGCCAGCGTACGTGCGACGGAATCCAGCAGGTCGTCCGCATCGCCATCTTCGTTCAGGTCGTACATTCGGCCCGCCGAGGATTGGGCGTCCACGGCAAGAAGCAGATCCAGCACCGTCGCGGTGGAGTGCAGGGACAACCCCAGGCCAAAAGCAATCCCTCGCAGGCCCACGCGGATCGTAGCAACACCCGTGCCGTGCTGGCTAACGGTGAATCCGAAGGCGGCAGCAGCGTTGCCTGCGAGCGTGCGATTGGTGACATACACGGACAGGGCCGTGGCCAGAACCTGGGCTTCCAGTTTCGGCGGCCCGCCGCCGGCCGCCGTTTTGCCGTTGCGCTTGAACAGCGTCTTGTAGTAATCAGCAACTTGGGCATTCGACTTGCCGGCCAGATTGTGCTCCCGAGCCGCCGCCCCGAACATGTTCGGGAAAGTGGCTGCCAGCCAATTTCCCAATTGCGTCGCCGCCTCGCCGCCATTGAGTGACTTGATCAGTTTCTGGCCGTTCTTGTTCTCCCAGAAGCCGATTTCGGCGGTCTGGCCGCGCCGGATGTCCACCCCCAGGGGCGCACGCTCCGCAAAGTTGTAACGCTCGGCCACCGAATTCGGACGCGGTACCACGACGCCCGTCACGACATCGTTCTCTGCCAGCAAGCCGACACGGGTCCCGTTCACCTCCCCGACTATCTCCTGCCCGTCGGGGTGGGCAGGCGGCTGGTGTTCTCGCAGTGCATACCCCTGCGGTCCGCTGGGACGCAGGTCGGCGAATGAATAGGTGCCGGACGAGTCGGACTGGGCGGTGCGCTGGACCATGTTTCCTCGGTCATCCAGACCCGACAATTCGACCAGTACGTTCGCGATGGCTCGCTCGCCAAAGTCCACCTCGCCATCATCGTTGAAATCTTCCCATACCAGCCCATGCAGGTGCGACGGGAGAATCTGGGCGAACAGGTAATCGACGGCGGGCGCGGTACCTGGCTCCAGTTGAATGTCGCCTATCGAGTCGCTGTCCTTGAGATTATCGACAGTGCCTCCGAGCGTGCCGGCCGTCTCTCTGCCATCCAGATAGCCGGAGGCCCGATCAGCGACTATTCGGTAGGTGCCCGGCGGGACCTGTCCCGTCAGACTGTATTGGCCTTGTTCATTGGTGAAGACACGGTCCACCACTTCGTCGTCGGCGTCCACCAATGTGATTGGCAGATCGGCCAGGCCCGCCTCGCCTGGATCGAACACTCCGTCGTTGTCGTGATCGTCGAACACCCGGCCCGACAGATAGAACCATGCCTGAACGTGGTCGGGCTCATCCAGGGGGCCGCCCGGCACGACGGCGACCTCGGGAACCGCGGGCCCAAGTTGGCCCACGGTCACCGTATCGGCGCCCATTCCGCCATCGACGACAAGCTCCGAAATCGGGACATACAGATCTTCCACGCGAATCTCATCATTTCCGTCACCCGCGGAAAGGTTCCAGTCCGTCAGGTCCGCCAGAACCGTGATGGTTTGCACACCCGCTTCGAGCGTCGTGCCAGAGACCGAAATCACGTCGTCCTGGGGCGTGCCGTTCACGCTCAGCCGATCGGACCCCTCCGCACCGCTGTCCAAAACCGTCAGGGGGGCCAACAGACCCCCGAGTTGGATCACATACTCATCCGAGCCTTCGCCGCCATCCAACGAGACGCTTCCGGTCGTGTCGCTGACGTACAGCATATCATCGCCCGGTCCGCCAAAAATCGCTGCACCCAGCCCGGGATCGATGATCGTGTCGTTTCCGGCGCCGCCATCGACAATGATACTGTCTATGTTGAAGAACAGGATCGACTCGAGCGCCGGCGTGCCCCACGTTACCTGATCGTTATTCTTGACGATGTAGTCGTCGTCGGCAGTGCCCATGATGACCAGGCCATCCTTGCCCGTACTATTGTCGACGCGGACGGTTGCGGTGAGATCGCTCAGGAAAATGACGGTCGTATCGGTGCCCGCTTCCCCGTTGACATCGACACCCGCCAGTCCCGTGGCTTGGATCTGGATGTCGTCGTTGCCGTCGCCACCGCGAACAACAACAGTGCCCGTAATCTCAAATGCAGCGCCCAGGACTATGCCGTTTGCTATGACCGATAGTTGACCGGGGGCCGCACCGCGCTCAACTCGGATCGTATCGTGTCCACCGCTGCCCGTGATCAGCAAGTCCGTCAGGCCAGCATCCGCGGAGTTTACTCGCTGCTCCAATACGACGGACCCTGCGGGGGCCGGGATTGCCGGTGCGCCAATGAACCGGGCCACCCAGATGTCCTTGGCCCCGTTTCGATCCGGACCGACCAGGTCGCTGGCAAAGCTATTGAACACGACCGACAATTTCTCGCCGCCGACGAAGACCGGCGGCCACGAGCCCCCGTTTCCGCTCATGCCATCGGGACGGGACGACACGAGTACCGTCGTGGAATCCACCAGGTCGCGCAGGAAGACATCGGGCGCCACGCCGTTGACGTCGTCCGCGGCAAGATTACTTGCATAGCTTGCAAAGGCGACGTAGCGGCCGTCGCTGCTGACGACCGGATAGATGGACATTCCATTCCCTGCCGTTCCCCCCATGCCCACGCTGACCAGCTCGATCGTGCCGCCCGGCCTCAGGTCACGCGCGAACAAGTCCACGGTGAGTCCGATGCCCGAATCGCTGGTCAGGTCCCCGGCACGGCTTTGAAACACGACACGTGAGCCGTCCGCACTGATCCGCGGATCTTGGGACGAACCATGGGCGCCGCCACCGCCGGCTCGTTCACTGGCCCAGATGGTCATGCCGCGCTGATCACGTACAAAGACATCCAGTTGCCCGTTGGCATCCTGCGCGATGAGGTCTGGGGCACTACTTGCAAATGCGACGCGCCAGTAGCCGTCGGCATCGACGGCGAGCGAAGGGCTGTACGAAGCGCCGC
>JBFWYF010000666.1:0-4677 GCA_050186685.1 Pirellulaceae bacterium | reverse complement strand
CTGATTGCCAAAAAACCTGAGCCCATTATTTTTCCGTGCTCCCGGGACCAGGAGCGAAGTGAACCCTCGACGGGGTTGTTCGGGTGCTGCTGGATTGTAGGAAGTCGGACCTAAGCGAAAGTCATGACCACAGTCGGCCACACGGGCCGGGCGGTGCGCTGGCGTGCTGCCCGTGATGTCTTGTCGGGTCAGCGAGTGTCACCCCATGCCACCGCGTGACGCGCTACGCGACGCGTTGCCGCGTCGCCTGCACCACGGGACGCGGCACGCACGCTCACTGGACACTTGGTTTTTGAGAATCATGGTTTTCTTGTTTTGCCACGCATGCCGCGAGCCACGGCACCGGCAGAATCTCACCGCTAGTATGCGTCCGGCCGCAGCGCGGGCACGTCGCGCGGCTGCGGGGCGAAAACCATTTCGCGCCGCAGTCGCATACGAAATAAAACTGCTCGCGGCCCTGCTCACGCGGCGTCGGTTTTTCCGGATTCATGGACATGATCGCGTCCGTAAAGACGGGCTAAAACAGCCGGCGCTCGATTTGATTTCCGAACACCGTCCAGCCCGGCGCATGGACTTCCCGCCGAGCAAACAGCTCCAGATACGGTGGCTCGCTCACCCGCTCGATCAGTAGCCGGACCGCTTCCGGTTTGCGGCTATGCACAGTCCGAGGACACAGCAGCCAACTGGGCACCGTGCGATCCCGAAATCGCAACTTGCCTCGCACGCCAAGCAACAGCAGCTCGTGCGATACCCGCCAGTAATTGCCGAGGCCCAGCTTGTCCTTGGCCCACACGAAGCAGGATTTGTACTGGAACCCCCAGGCTGCGATGACCCGCAGCGCATCCTCGAGCAGCGGCGTGGTCGCCCACAGGTGAAGATGAGCGTTGTCCGCGGCGAGCTGGCCCACGGGCAAGGCGCAGATCTCGCCCAGGCTCATGGTCGCATAATGAAGCCGAGCCGCCGCCCGCGACGACTTGTTGCGGTACGACCACGGCGGGTCGGCATAGATCGTCCGGAACCGCTGGCCGGTGCCGACCAGCTCCGCCAGATCTTGAAACACGGTTCGCCGCTGCCGCGCGCGATCCGCGCGCAGGCCGACATCGGCCCGGCCGAGAGTGTCTGCCATGTTACACTCCCCGTTTGCGGGCCACGTCGGCGTCGGCAAGGGTTACGATCGCCTCCCGGACGTGCGGCGAGAGCAGCGGCCAGGCGGCCACGAGGTAGGCCGGATTGTCAGGCCGCGAGAGCAACTGCTGACAATTGGTGTCACTGGCGCGCTGCCAGAATGCTGCCTCGGCCAGAGGCACATCCTGTAACTCATTCGAGCCGCACAGGTTGGAGCAAACGGGATTCTCATTCAATTCCCGCCGCCTCCACTTTTTGTCACCCGGCGACAAGTCGCGACATTCAAACGCCAACCCCTGCCACCGACAGGGGTTGTGTCGTTTCTTGGAAACTCTCTCCAGTGTCGCCAAGTGCCCCATTGTGACACCCTGCGACACCTGATCCACTGCTATTCCGCTGCGCGCCGGTCACCGTCTCCGCGGCTTGAGCACCGTTGGAGCCCGCCGCTTCGCTGCGTTCCACACCCTCCCCACCGGGGGTGCCACCGCTTTTCGGGCTCACCGTCAGTGCTCCTTCCCAGGGCAGCTGCCCCAGGGCCTTGGCCTGGTCCAGCTATCCCTTGCCGGGTTGCGTCCCCGCAGAGCCCGGCTCCGTTTCACGGGACGATCAAGCGTAGGTCAGGGTCACTTGGCAGTTCAAAACCGTCACAAGTGCACACCGGCTCGCCCAACTCAAAACCGTCAAAAGCGCCTACCGGCTCCCTGGACCTGGACCTGCGTAATTCCAACCCGCTCCTGTTGACACCATCGTTACAATCGTGACTCAGTACTCATCATCATCGACAACCTGCCGGTTTTGAAGCGCCGCGAACCTGCCGGTTTTGAAGCGCCGCGAACCTGCCGGTTTTGAAGCGCCGCGAACCTGCCGGTTTTGAAGCGCCGCGCACCTGTCGGTATTGAAGCGCTGCGCGACAGCAAGCCGGGCACATGGATTCAGATGGCTGCAAAAACGCCGCACAGCGTCAAAGCCCAAACGCCTGTGGTGATGTCGCTGACGCTGCTGAAGATGTAGCGATGCTGAATCAGGCACCAAATTCGGATCAGCCACCACAAGGCATCAACCGCCGCCAACTGATTCTGCGACTACTCTGTCTGCCTGTGTTCATTTCCCTGTTTATGTTCCTGCCTGCTGGAACATGGGCATGGCCGAAGGGTTGGTTGTTCGTTCTCGTTCTGCTGGGCGTCATTTCGGCGGTGCTTGTTGTCCTCCAGCGTGTGAATCCCGAAGTCATCGTCGCCAGAAGTCGCTTCCACGAGGGAACGAAAGGCTGGGACAAGATCCTGCTCAGCTTTTACTTCCCAGCGATGGCAGCAGTCCTATTTGTGGCGGCTTTAGATGATGGCCGTTTCCACTGGTTTCCGGTTCCGTGGTGGGTTTGCGGGTTCGGCTACACTTTGCTGCTCATCGGAATCGGAGTCGTCACTTGGGCCGAAGGCGTGAACAAGTTCTTTGAAGTCACCGTGCGGATTCAAACGGAGCGGGGGCATACGGTGATCGACGCCGGCCCCTATTCTATCGTTCGACATCCCGGCTACGTCGGAGGAATTCTCCGCGCAATTGGCATCGCACTCTCGTTGGGTTCTTTGTGGGCATTGATTCCAGCGGGTGTTGCCTCATTGGTGTTAATCGTGCGGACGCAGCGGGAGGACCAGACGTTGCAGGAGGAATTGAACGGGTATAAGGAATACGCAAGGAGGGTTCAACACAAGCTGATTCCGTTCGTATGGTAACGAGAAATTCGAGGAAGGCATCAAGCTGTGGAAACGACGATCTCACGGTTCTTTCTGGCGTTTGTAGGAATCGCCTATATCGGGTTGGGAATCTGGTGCGCCCTAGCCCCGGAGAAGACTTCCAAGGCGGTTGGCTTTGCGTTGCGACCGGGACAAGGGCAGTCGGAATTCCTGACCGTGTATGGCGGTCTCGAAGTCGCCTTGGGGCTGCTGTTTCTCTGGCCACTCTGTAAGCGTGAGGAAGTGGCCTTCCCGCTGTTCGCCTGCTTGGTGGTTCACGGCTGCCTTGTTTTGTTCCGCACGATTGGCTTCTCCATCTTCACCGGATTTGAGATGACAACCTACGGCCTCGCTGGGCTGGAATGGGCCATCTTTCTATTCACGGTCGCCTTGTTCTTCTCCCTTACCCCGTGGTCTGCATGACGACTGGCAGCGCGCAGTCGGCATTTATCGCACGAAACAATGAGGCGGCGGAATCTCGACCGAATCGCTTCTGGCTGCGGCGAACAAGCGGGTATCCCAGCCGAGTCAGGATGTGATTCGGCTTCGAGAAGGCGAAAATGTCGTAGGCGACCTGATCGGTGGTCCGGTCCCATTCGATCAGGAATCGCTCTTCCCCGCTCTCCACATGGCCGGGCAGGGTTCCGTAGGCGAAGCCAAATCTGGTCGTCGGCCCAGACTCGTCCACCGTGTACACGATCCGGCAGGAATTGAGCCACCAGAAGCCCACGGCCCGCCCCATGATCGCCACCGTCTGACCGACTTCGAGCGGCGTTTCCGGCGACCACGCCTCGACCCAGCCAAGGCGGAACTGCTGCCAACGTTTGAGGGCACACTTCGCAGCCTCAAAGACCGACTCGCCTGCACCTAGCTCGATTCGTGTCCGGTCTACAATAAAGCCAGCAGGTGGCGTTTCGGCGGTCGCCCCGACTGCCGAGTAGCTGAAGTCCAGCGCAGACTGTTCAGCCACGAACTGGCTGAGAATGTCTGTAGTGGGTTTTTGCAGCCACAAGGTTCGCATTTCGGACTCGCAAAGCCGCCGAGCAAGTGGATCGGCTCTCGAAACGATAAAATCGGGCCATTGACGTTCGCCTAAAGTGCAGTGAGATCATAGACGCAAGATAAACCGTTGACCAACAGGCAGTTTAACCGACGACGATGACAACCCCTGAGCCAGACAACTCGAAAGTCTCGACCCCGCAGACAGTTCTGCTGACGGGAGCGTCTGGTTATGTCGGCGGTCGCCTGCTGCCACTCCTCGAAGCCCAGCCGATCAACCTTCGCTGTTTGGCCCGAAATCCCGAGAAACTGCGCCCTCTGATCAAGAGTTCGACCGAGTTCGTCCGGGGAGATGTGCTGGACGCTCCTTCGCTGGACGAGGCGTTGCAGGGCGTTCAGACGGTGTACTACCTCGTTCATCTGATGTCAGGATCGCACGATTTCGAGAAAGAAGATCGACGGGCAGCGACCAATTTCGCCGCTGCCGCCCAGAGAGCCGCTGTGCGGAGGATCATCTACCTTGGCGGACTGGGTGATGACGCCGACCCTAGTCTGTCGCCCCATCTGCGCAGTCGGCATGAGGTAGGCGAGATTCTCCGCACCTCGGGAGTCGAGACTATCGAGTTCCGGGCCGGAATGGTCATCGGAGCCGGTAGCCTCTCTTACCAGTTGATGAAATCGTTGACTGATCGCTTGCCGGTCATGATCTGTCCTCGTTGGCTGACGACGCCCACGCAGCCCATCGCCATCCAAGACGTACTGGACTACCTGCTCGCTGCGAAAGACCTGCCCCAATGTGAGAGCCGGTCTGTCGAGTACGGCA
>JBFWYF010000665.1:0-4677 GCA_050186685.1 Pirellulaceae bacterium | reverse complement strand
GTCCGTACGGAGATATGCAGAATCTTGCCCACTTCTTTGGCGGTATGACCTTCCGCGAACAATTGCAGCACTTCGCGTTGGCGGCGGGTGAGGGGAACATCCCTGTCGGGAGTCGCCTCCGCCAAACGGTCCAGCCGCTTGGCGATGGCGGGCGTGACGTAGGTCCGGCCCACCAGGGCTTCGCGGATCCCGGCGAGTAGCTCGGTGCTCGCGGAGTGTTTGACGACAAAGCCCGAGGCTCCCAAGCGCAGGGCACGAGCGGCGTACAGGGCGTCGTCGTGCATCGTCATGCAGATGATTTTGGCCGTACAACCCGACTGGCGGATCTGCTCGATCGCGTCGAGGCCATTCAGCAGCGGCATCGAAATGTCCGCCACAATGACGTCCGGCTGAAGCCGCAGCGCCGCTTGGACCAGTTCCCGTCCGTCGTCCACGATTGCCACCACATCATAAGTCGGTTCGAGCAGGCTGCGCAGCCCCTCGGCAAGCATTCGGTGGTCGTCGGCGATCAAGATTCGGGCACGGCTCACGGATGACACGCATCAGTTGAATAGTAAGCATGGCCGATGGGCCCGCGGCCTCGATGGGAAGAGGTGCCTGAGGACGGACTTGGCCTGCCATCCTACTCCGGATCGGGCAACGGTATTCGGATTTCGATCGTCGTTCCCTCGCCGGGACGGGAGGAAATGGAAAATTCCCCGCCCACGAGACGCACACGCTCTTCCATGCTGGCCAGGCCGAGGCCCGCTCGACAACAACGCGCCCCCGCGTCGAAGCCACGGCCGTAGTCTCGAACCCGCAGTTCCAGGAATTCCAGGTCGGCATTCAAGCATACCGCAACGCGATCCGACTGCGCATGCTTGACCACGTTGCGCAAGGCCTCCTGGGCGACCCGGTACACACACAAGTTCAGGTCTTTTGGCACACGATCCGGCAATTGTCCCCCTTGGAAATCCACCGTAAAATGGCCTCGCTCCGCCAAGCGATCACACTCAGCGCGGACAGCTTCTTTCAGCCCCATATCTTCCAGGATCGTCGGGTGCAGTTGCCGCGACAGGCGATGCACGTCGTCCGACAAGGCGATCAGATGCTCCTTGAGGCCGCCGAGCACGACTCGGGCCGATTGGGACACCGCCACATCCTGCTCGGCTCTTCCGGCCTCAATCGCTCCGGCAGCCAGCCGTTGCGAGATATCATCGTGTAACTCCCGAGCGATTCGCTTGCGCTCGTCCTCTTGAGCGGTAAGGAGCCTACCTGCCAACTGCCGCGTTTCGTTGCGGCTGGCGGCCAGCGCCTCCACGGCCCGGACATGTGTCAGCGCGTTGCCAATGACCTCCGAAATGAGTCGCACGCGTTGCAGAATGCGTTCCTCCCACGCCTGCTCGCGAGTTCGCAAACCGAAGGCAAGCATGCCGACGACCCGGCCGTTGTCCCGAAGTGCTACCGCGGCTACGGACTGGACTCCAAGGCGCTCCGCCAGTTCTCTCTCATGGAATGCCTCCGACGGCAGATTCGACAAAGACGAGAAGCGGAAGACGTCGCCTCGTGCCAATTGGGCCCACATCCATGGTATCGAATCCAAGGCAATCACCGCAGGCTGCTGGTCCTCGCCCGTTCGCACGGACGTTACCATCGCGCGTAATTCCCGTCCGTCATCGGAGAGCCGAAACAACGCGCCGCGATCCAGCCCCAAGTGCTTCGCCACGCTGGCCAATGCGCATTCGATTTCACCGGTTACCTGCTCGGAGGTGACGCCGACGAACCGCGACGAGACGTCGGACAACATGGTCTCGAACTGAAGTTGATCTGCCAGTGCCCGTTCCGCGCGGCGCCGTCTCCGGCGATTCACCAGGAGCCCCATGATCAGCAGCGATTGCACGACGGTGGCCGTCACTCCCGTGACCGCGTACGCCCGGTATTCCTCCCAGACCGTCGGCTGACGGAACAGTACGATCGAACCGGCCGGGAGATTCTGCTCGTCGATTCCCCAGCGGCGGAGCTGCGTCCAATCGAACAGAAAACGGTTCATGTCGGTACCAGAAAAACGGATGTGCTCTGGACTCTCCCCCTTCAGAATCCTTCCCGCCATGTCACCGGCCAATCGTCCTTGCTCTTCCACAGGGGGCATGCAGCCCCCCACCGTCCCGGCCCCCAACAGCGTGTCATAAAGCGCAAACACCGGGACGCTGGCCGCCGACGAAATCCGCCTGAGCACGTCTCTCGGCACCGAGCCGATCTCTCCACCAACGTCCCGCATGTAACTGCTAAAGACAATGACATGCCCCGGCGGCAACAGCGACACACGGTCGCACAGGCTGTCGAGGGGAATGCCCGTCCAGTACTCGCAACGCACGTCCTTTTCGGGCGACAGATCCGCTCGGATCGACTCCAACAGGATCAAGTCCGCTGCTCCCGAGCCGCTGATGACGACCGCCGTATGCGTCGATGGCATCAAAAGGCGGGCACACTGCACGGTGCGCCGTGCGTCAAAGCGATACACGACGCCGGTCATCCTCGGGCTGTGGGGGAGCTGATCGCGCGTCGTTTCGAGAATCGAGCAGAATACAACCCCCGCATCCGGGAACGGGTTATGACGGGCGAACAGCCCCGCAATACCATCGTGGACCGGAATGACAACATCCGGCTGGATGCCCTGGTACTTGGACAGAACCAGTGCCAATAACGCGCGCTGCTCTTCGTCGTTTCCCAGTCGGTGGAAGTCCAGATACTCGCTGTCGATGGTCACCTGCGTGCCAATACGACTCTTGATCCCTTTGCGGATTCCCCGCTCCCATTGCGCATTGATGGGCAATTCCCGCCGCTCACTGTACAGCACCAACACACGGGAGGGGTTTGCTTCGTCTGCGACCACGGGACGCCAACAGACCATGTGCGCGACGAGCGAAAACACGACACCCGCGCGAATCACGCTAGCGAGACCGCGAATCGGCGGAGATCGAGTCATTGTCCTGGCGCCCTCCGGCGTATCTCTCTGCTGGGACGCATTGCCATTCAACTCGCCGGTAGACTTGACGAATATGCAGGGCAAGCATGCGAAACACTACGCATTTTGCCTCCCCACCCGGGGAAGTGCCAGTGGGACTGCGTTCCGATGTCCGATCGAACCGAACGCGGGCTTCGACGCGTTTGGAGGAATGGGCGCAAGTTCCGACTCCGTGGTCCCATTTCGGGTGACGTGGCGCGAGGGGCCTCGGAAGTCTTGCGACGCCGCTGCAGCGGCCTCTGGCGAATTCCGCTACGGGCGGGTCTGCGCATTCCCGTAGTTGAACTCACCATTCATGCCCGGCACGTCATGTAATCTCGGATGGTGCTGTTCCGTTCAACCGCAGACGGATCAGCAAATCGTTCAGCGCTGCTTCCGCCCGCGGGCGTTCTGGCAAGGGGCTTCGCCCCGACGCCTCGTGCAGATCCGCGCGCAGCCGTTCGTACTCAGAGCGGTGAAATGCCCGGTCCGCCTCAGATAGCTGGCACTTCTCGCCGCTCTGCATCTTGTACGCGATCAGATCCGACAGAAAGGGCAACCTTGCCGCTTCGTTCAGCCGCGCCAGATTGGCCTCGACCTCACCCGTCCGCATCAGGTGGGCACCAGTGAGCAACACGCGGTAGACGTAGAGCAGCGGTTTGACGTGCGGTGGATCGGACTTCTCGAACAGACGCCACTGCGTCTCGGCAAAGCCGAGATAGTGGTGAGCGTGATGCCGGGTGATGCAGCCGCCGGCCAGTACCCGTAGCTCCGCGTGTGCCGCCGTCGAGTGGACGACCAGCGGCGAGAGCAGTTGCTCCAGCACGTAGCCGTTCTTCTTCAGCATCAGCCCCATGAACTTGCGCGCATCATGCGTTACGAGATCGATTTCGAGCCCTTCGCGGACCCCCTCGCTCTCCACCGTCTCGTGCTGGATCCTCAGGCCCAGCACCTCGCGCAAGGGAAGCACATGCATTCCACGCAAATCGTAGTCGGAATCCGGGGACGGAAAGCCGTACAGATGCGCGCCGCTGATCGTGGCGAACACTAACGGGTACGGATGCGCCGCAACCTGTCGCAGCAGTTTGTCCTGTTCGATCAAGGCAATTCCTCTCGTGTCGCCAGTCGCCGGGCCGTCACAAGAAACCGGTTCGCCCGTTCATAGTCCGGCCGCTCGGGCAGTGACGTCCGTTCGTACGCCTCGTCGAATGCACGATGTAGAGACAGACGCCAACGCTCGACGTCGTCCCACGGCACTTCGCCGGCCTTGATCGCCAGCAAGTTCGCGCGGTGCTCTCCTACCTGGACGGGCACGTGGTGTTCGCGGAGGACTGTGATCCCGGCGAGCAACAGTCGAATCAGGTGCATCACATGCTTCCATTTCACGCGTCCCTGATTACGAATGTCCGATTGGATCTTTTTGAACTGCGACATGACATAACCGTTGTAGGTCTGATAGACCACGCGCGACAGGAAGATCGACCGCAAGCTCAAAAGCTCCTCGGCCAGCGGCGTGGCTAGTTCGATCAACGGCGTATAGAGGCACTCTATGATATTGGGGTTCGCTTTCAGTGCCAAGACGAGGAACTTCTGAAGCTCCCAGTAGGCTTCCTGCGTCTCGTCGTTCTCCAGCTGTTCCGGCACTCCGAACAGGGACCAGTGCAGTTCTGCTGGAGCCAGGTAGATACCGCGCC
>JBFWYF010000664.1:0-4678 GCA_050186685.1 Pirellulaceae bacterium | reverse complement strand
GGTATCCTCCGTGATCCGAGTGTGGTCGCATCTCATCTATCGGCCGGCTATCCCGTCCGACACCATTCAAAACAGCCCACCTTTACCCGAATTGGCCGTTCCCGTCCACCCCAAATTACGCCCGGAGATCCGGGAATCCGGAGCGGACCATGCGGTTTTCCGACATTGGCTGGCGTCCCCTCGTCGTGCGCCAACCGTTCACACTGTCGCTTCTTGAACTAACCGCGGTCCGGCCGCTTTGATTTCGGCGCTGGCCACATCTGCGTACTTGCTGAAGTTCTTCTGAAATAGCCCCGCTAACCGCTGGGCGGTTTCATCATAGGCGTCGCCACTGTCCCAACACTGCCGCGGATTTAAGATGTCCTCGGGGCATCCGGGACACGCGGTGGGAATCAGCACGCCGAAGGTCGGATCCTCGACCATCGGCACATGGTCCAGGACGCCTCGATGAATCGCCTGAATGATGGCCCGCGTATGAGAAAGCCGTATCCGTTCGCCCACCCCGTACTGCCCTCCGGTCCAGCCGGTATTGATTAGCCAAGCTTGCGAGCGATGCTGTTTGATTTTAGCCGCAAGCATCTCGGCATACTTTGTCGGATGCCAGACGAGAAACGCCGCCCCGAAACATGCCGAAAACGTGGCCTCCGGCTCGGTCACCCCAACTTCGGTCCCTGCCACTTTGGCTGTGTAGCCGCTGATGAAATGGTACATGGCCTGTGCCGGCGTCAGTTTGCTGACGGGAGGCAGAACACCGAATGCGTCACAGGTCAGCAAGATGATGTTCTTGGGATGGCCACCGACGCACGGGATCTTGACGTGTTCCATGTGCTCGATGGGATAGCAGGCACGCGTGTTCTCTGTCAGCGCTGCGCTGGAATAGTCCACGATGCGGGTGCGCGGATCCTGGATGGTATTCTCCAGTACGGCCCCAAACCGGATCGCATTGAAAATCTGCGGTTCTTTTTCATCCGATAAGTGAATGCACTTGGCATAACAGCCACCTTCGACGTTGAACACGCCCGCGTCGCTCCAGCAGTGTTCATCGTCGCCAATCAAGTCACGTTCCGGGTCCGCCGAGAGAGTCGTCTTGCCGGTGCCGGACAGGCCGAAAAACAGCGAGACATCTCCCGCCGGTCCTTCGTTGGCGGAGCAATGCATCGACAGCACGCCGCACTTCGGCATCAAGTAGTTCATGATCGTGAAGATGCCCTTCTTCATCTCCCCGGCATACTGAGTGCCGAGAATCACGAATTCGCGCGATTCAAAGCTGAGGCTGATATTCGTCGCCGACGAGACTTCCGGTGTCTCCGGATCCGCTGGAAAAAGGCCCGCGTTGAACACGACAAAGTCGGGCTCTCCGAACGTCGCAAGTTCGAGCGCCGAGGGGCGGATGAGCATGTTGTGCATGAACAGCGCGTGATAGGGACGCGAACAAATGATCCGTACCTTGATCCGGTGCTGCGTTTCCCAGCCAGCGAAGCCATCGACCACGTAGATCTGCCGCTGCAGGTTCAAAAAATCAATGGCCCGGCGCCGGCACAACCGGAATGTTTGCGGCGTCATGGGAATATTTACATTGCCCCACCAGATGTCCTCACGGCTGGCAGGATGCTCGACGACCCGCTTGTCCTTGGGGCTGCGCCCCGTCTTGTGACCTGACTGAGTCGCCAAGGCACCCGTCGACGTGATCATGGCGCCATCAAAGGCCACCGCATCCTCATACAGCCGGGCGGGCGTCGCGTTACGCAACACTTCCCGAGCCGTGATGCCGTATCCGACCAGATCCATATCCTGAGACATGTGACGATCCTTTATGTGTACTTGCGGGTTGAAACGCCGCCCGCCTGTGCGACGCGTGTTTCTGCTGGGTACCTCGGATGGGTATGTTCAGCTGGGTATATCAACTGGGTGTATCCGCTGGTGTTTCCGCAGCGTGTTTCAGCCGACAAACCGCTGCCACGCATCCATCTCTTCTCGACTGCCCACGACCAGCGGAATGCGCTGATGTATGTCCGTCGGCTCGATGTCCAGGATCCGCCGCTTCCCGTCCGTCGCCCGGCCTCCCGCCTGTTCCGCAATGAACGCGATCGGGTTCGCTTCGTACAGCAGCCGCAACTTGCCACCCGGGTAATCCGCTGTCGGGGGATATAAAAAGATACCTCCCTTCAGCAAGGTGCGATGGAAATCCGCGACTAGCGAGCCGATGTAGCGCGACGTGTATTGCCTGCCGGACTGACCGCTGCGCAGGTACTCGAGATACTGCGGATACGGGTCCGGAAATCCCCGCGCATTCGCTTCGTTCACCGAGTAGATCTTGCCTTTGGCCGGCATTTGGATGTTCTCGTGACTCAACACATAAGCCCCGATGTCTGGATCCAGCGTGAAGCCGTGCACTCCATGCCCCGTCGTGTAAACGAGAATCGTGGACGAACCATACACGACGTAACCGGCTGCCAGCTGCCGGCAGCCTGCCTGCAGCACGGCGGCACTCCCATGCGCGTCCGGCGGATTCGCTAACACCGAGAAGATCGTCCCGACCCCTACGTTGACGTCGATGTTCGACGAGCCATCCAGCGGGTCGAATACCACGACGTACTTGCCCGTCTCGCGACGCCCCTCGAAGACCACGGCGTCGTCGTCCTCCTCCGACGCCAGAATGGCCACGTCCTCGCGCATGCTGAGACAATGCAACAAGGCATCGTTGGCGAACACGTCCAGCTTCTGCTGGTGCTCGCCGTGCAGATTCACCTGGCCCGTGTCGCCCAATACCGATAGCAACCCCGCCCGCCGGACCTTGGATTGCGTCATCTTCGTGGCCAGCGTAATGCCCGACAGGAGCCACGAGAACGCACCCGTGGCATGCGGAAAGCGTTTCCGCTGCTCACGCAGGATGTGCTGCTGGACCGTCACGATCATGTGGTCCGGTGTCGCCGGCACCGCACTGCCTTGCTCCGGAGCGACGAGTGTAGCCATGGTGTCCTCCCCCTTGCCGACTGAGTTGCCCGCGGGAAATGCGCCGATTGAATCGACTTTGCCATTGCAAATCTTGTTCCCCCAACACAGCGGGTTGAGTCGCTGACCGCCTGGCCCCTGCCGACCGGCCGACGCGTGTTCGCGCCCAGGTTCTCCCGGATATTTTCCCGCAAATTCTTTCTGCCTGACTCGGGCGCCGGCGCCGAGCCTGGCAGCGTGCGGGATCGCAACAGCCGGCGCGACCAAGTGCACAGCTGCCGCCCCCCGGAGCCCCCGGCACGGCCGCTAGTCCGGCGCATGAAGGTGAGCCTCAACCGCGTGCATGTGCCCCCAGATGATTCCCTGACGTTCGACTCCCAACGCCTCCGCCACGCGATCGCGCTGCTCCGGACTCGGCGTGTACCGCTGCTCGACAATCGCGCGCACGACGTTGTCAGGCACTCCGGACAGCGCCACCAGCTCGTCGTACGTCAAGCCCTGCTGGCTCATCAAATCGGCAACCGAACGAATTCTGGGCAGTGCGATCATAATGGAAGTCCTCCTCATTCCGCAGGAATCAGACCGCGACATGAAGTCGCATTTTTTGCCGGGGGAATGGACGCAATGAGTCTCCCGCGCCCGTACGCGCTTCGCCGCAGGCTCCCCACCTGCACCGCGCCCCCGGACCGCCGAGCGGCAGCGTCTCCTACTATAAGAGCCGGCAAGACACACAATACGGCAGCGACTTCAATAGACGAGATTGCGCGGGCCTATACGTCCTAAGTCGCTCGATGTCGCGCCGCATGCCCGCACAGTGTCTCGACAAAACACTGGGTCGCCCGACTGGTCGAACGCGCTTTGTGCAACACAATTCCGTAACTGCGACAGGGAAAGAATCGGTTCATCGGCGACTGAAACAAAGGCTCGTCGCCTGTCAGACAGTGGCTCATCACGATCGATACACCCAGCCCCAGCTGCACGTAGGTCTTGATGACGTCGTAGCCGCCGACTTCCAGCTTGACCTCATACCGCAACGACTCGTTGGCAAACGCGCTGTCGACAAACCGATACGTGCTCTGATCGCGCGGCGGCAGAATCAGGGGATAGCGCGACACGTCGCGAAGCGTGACCTCCGGGAGGCTGGCCAAGGGATGCCCCAGCGCCGTGATCAGCACCGGATCGTATGTCTGCAGCGGCTGAAAACGGATGTCCGGGGGGGCTTCCAGCATCGGGCCCACTGCGACGTCGACTTCCCCGGCACGCAGCAGCGCCAGGCCTTTCTTGCCGGTCACATTGTGCAGCCTCAAATCGATCTGCGGAAACTCGCGCACGAAGTCCTTGATGAAGACCGGCAGAATATATTGCAGCGTGGAGCCTCCCGCCGCGACGCGCACTTCGCCCGTCGCGACCGATTCGCGCCGCGCCGCAAACTCCTCCTCCAACCGCGCAAAACCTTCGACCAGCGGCTGGGCCAGCTCCAGCAGCATCTCCCCCTCGCGAGTCAGATAGACACGCGGTCCTTTGCGATCGAACAAGCGAACGCCTAAATCCTGTTCGAGCGCCTGGATCTGCAGCGAGATCGAAGGCTGGGTCAGCGAGAGTTCGCGGGCCGCCTTGGAGAAGCTCTGCGCGCGGGCCGCAAAATAGAAACCGCGCAGCTGCTGCAATTGGTTGTGCTGATATCGCACGGGGATGGTTCTCCGTCCAGGGAACATCACCGTCGATT
>JBFWYF010000663.1:0-4699 GCA_050186685.1 Pirellulaceae bacterium | reverse complement strand
CTCGCAACGCCCTCAGGTTGCCATCCACAAACTGCATGTTGAACGGGGGTGGCACCAGGGTGGCCGCCGCACCTGCCGGAAAAGCCGCGTGCCGTAGCCCGCGCCACGTATCGATCGCGACCTGGCGAAACGCCTCGATCGCATCGCGCCCCGCAAACACGACAGGACAAATCGATGTGAGCCGCAACGCGTGCAGCGGATTCTGAGGTTCGATGGCCATCGCTCGTTCGTACGCCGCTGCGGCCGCTTCGTACCGTCCTTCCATTTCGAGCACGGCGCCCAGCTTCAAGTGCGTGGGCACGTGCTGCGGGCGAAGCTGGATCGCGGCCTGATAGGAACCGGCCGCCTGGTCGTAGGCGTGGTTCATCGACTGGACGACGGCCAGGTTACACCATGCGTCCGCGAACTGGGAATTAAGGCGTACCGCCTCCTGAAAATGAGCCTGAGCCGCGAACAGATCGTGCTCGTCCCGCATCAAGCTGCCCAGGTTATTGTGCACTTCCGCGGAATCCGGAGCGAACTGGAGGGCGGCCGTGTAGCTCGATTCGGCGGCCCGCAGCTGCCCCGCGGCACGATACGCGTTTCCCAGATTACAGTAGGCTTCCGCATAATTCGGCCGTAACTGAACCGCCCGTTGAAACCACGTAATCGATTCCGCCAGGCGGTGCGTGACCAGCATCAGTGTGCCCAGGTTGTTGCACGCCTCGATGCACGACGGATCGCCTTCCAGCGCCGCGCGATAGGCCTGTTCCGCCGCCTCGAAGTTTCCCGCATCCCGGCAAGCGTTCCCCAGGTTGCTCAGCGCCGGCGAGAAGCCAGGGTGCAGCGTGAGCGCTCGCTGAAAACAGGCGACAGCCTCGCCCAATTGCCCTTGAGCCCGGCAGACGATACCCAGGCAATTCCAAGCGACAGCGTTGCTGGCGTCCGACTGCAGGGATGCTTGGAACGTCTGACGCGCGTCCGCGAACTGACCTGTCTGCAGCTGTTGGACACCGTGCGCCAGCAGAGACGCGGTGGAGGTGGCCGAGAACGGAAAACTGGCGGGAAATTCCGTGGTGGCCATGGGAGCATTCCTGGTTCCAAGAGGGGCGGATGAGCCGCGCGAGTTCCGGCGCCAATGGTCTATGTTCGGGCCTCGGGCAGGCGGGGCTGCACAGTTTCTTGTGATCCGCAGCGGATTCGAGGGCGGCGGCAGGGGGCGAACTCTCGGCCGGGAGAGCGTGTGCATGCTTGCCCCATGGCCGGGCGCCGCTCTATGATCGGCCGTGAATCGTTAGTTTCGTGCACAGGACCGGGGACCTCGACACCCATGACAACGCGACGACTCGGAATGCTGCCGATGGCCGCGACGCGGCTTCTGCTGACGCTGCTGGTTAGCTGGGGGCTGACAAGCCTGACCGGCTATGCCCAGGATGAGGCATCCGACCTGCGAGTCGCCGTTTTCCAGGCCGATGCAACACCGCCGCTCGGAAGTCCCGTCGCGTATGCCCCGGCGCGGAAGATTGAAGACCCGCTCAGCGCCCGCGGCATCGTGTTACTGGGAGTCGGACGGCCGATTGTATTGTGCGCGGTCGACTGGATCGGGATCGGCAATACGGGCCACGACATCTGGCGTGAGCGGCTGGCCGCCGCGGCGGGAACCGAACCCAGCCGAGTGGCGGTGCACACGCTGCATCAGCACGACGGAATCCGCTGTGATTTCAGCGCCGAGGAACTGCTGGCGGCCCATGGCCTCGGAGGAAAACGGTTCGACAACCTGGTGGCTCGGCAGACAATCGAACGCACCGCGGCGGCGATTCAGTCCGCCATCGTACAGGCCCGCCGCGTGACACACGTGGGGCTCGGCCAGGCCAAAGTGGACAAGGTGGCCTCCAATCGCCGGATTCTCGGTCCGGACGGAAAAGTCAAACTGGGCCGCATGAGTGCCTCGCGGAACCCGGAAGCGATTGCGGCGCCCAAGGGTGTGATCGACCCGATACTCAAGCTGCTCAGTTTCTGGGACGGCGATCGGCCGATCGTCGCCATCAGCTACTACGCGACGCATCCGCAGAGTTACTACGGCAAAGGGGACGTCACGGCGGAGTTTGTGGGGCTTGCTCGCGCCCAGCGCGAAAAGGAGTTGAGCGGACTGACCTGTATCCACTTCAACGGTGCATCAGGGAACGTGGCGGCCGGCAAGTACAACGACGGCTCGCCGGCGATGAGGCAGGTGCTGACGGACCGGATGGCGGATGGGATGCGTCGGGCGTGGACCGCGACAGAGCGGCGACCCGTTACGCCAGGCGAGATCAGCTGGTCGGTTCAGCGAGTCCGCTTGCCGGCTGGCAAGCATCTGGACGCGAGCGAGCTGCAACGTACCCTGACGGATACAGCCGCGGCCGAGGTGGACCGTTTGAACGCCGCCACAAAATTGTCGTTTCTCGGCCGCGTTCACAGCGGCCATGCTTGGGAACTGAGCTGTCTGCGCATCAAGGATGTCTACGTGCTGCACGCACCCGGTGAACTTTTCGTCGAGTACCAGCTGGCGGTTCAACAGATGCGGCCGAATGCCACCGTATGCCTCGCGGCTTATGGGGACTACGGGAGCGGCTACATTGGAACGGGCATTGCGTATCTGCAAGGCGGTTACGAGACGAGTCCGCGGGCCTCGAATGTTGCGCCAGAGGTAGAACAGATTTTACTGAGCGGCTTCCGCCAACTTCTATCGGGGACAGCTCCAGAGTCGCCCTAGAAGCTGCCCAAACAGCGCGTGCATGTACTCAGCTCGCCTCGACACCAGAAACCCCGTTCGGTTTTCCGGCGGCGCGGTGGGCGTGGCGCCAGAGCGACGTGGCGATCCAGAGTGGGGGGCCAATGCCTTCATCGTACTCCAGTCTGATTGAAGCCGCCCGACAGTCAGTACGCGAAGGGGAGATCATGGCCGCCGAGACGTACTGTCGTCAGGCGTTACGGATGAGCCCACAGGATCCAGAGGCCAGGCTCCTTCTCGGGAACCTGTACTTGCGCCAGCAGCGGCTGGTCGAGGCGACAGCCGAGTTGGTTGATCTATTGCGGATTGATCCGTCTCATTGGGTAGCCCGCAATAACCTCGGAGTTGTATTAGCGCAACGCAAGCAACTGGACCAGGCGCTGACTCAATTTGACGAGGCGCTGCGGCTTAGCCCGGGGTACGTCGATCCTGCGATTAACCGCGGGAAGGTGCTCAGCGAACTGGGGCGGTACACGGAAGCGATCCTGCAACTCCGGGCGGTCTTGTCGATCCGGCCTGACATTGGAACGGCCCATCTTGAGCTGGCGGAAGCGTATTGCGGCGTTGGGCGACTAGAGAACGCAATTTATCATTACGAGCGAGCTGTCGCTGTAAATCCGCAACACGCGGAAGCCCACTGGAATCTGGCCATGGCCCGCTTAGCGCTGGGAGATTACATGGCCGGCTGGCGCGAATACGAGTGGCGTTGGAAATGTGAGGCGTTTGCCCCTTTCGCGCCTTCGTTCTCTCAGCCGGTGTGGGATGGTTCTCCATTGGACGGCCGCACGATTCTGTTGACAGCGGAACAGGGCCTGGGAGATACACTGCAGTTCGTTCGCTATGCGAAGCTTGTTAAGCAGACCGGAGCAGAAGTCTTGCTACGCTGTCCTCGGGCGCTGGAAAAGATCCTAAGAAGCTACGGCCCGATCGACGGTCTGTTCGCCGAAGGATGCGCTTTGCCTGAGTTTCACTGTCATTTGTCGCTGCTCAGCCTCCCCCGCGTATTGGGAACCACGCTCGCCACGATTCCGGCCGAGGTACCGTACTTGTACGCCGATTCGAGTTTGGTCGCGCGCTGGCGGGAGGAACTGCATAACGACAGGCTCCGAATCGGATTCGCATGGCAGGGAAGTACTCGTAACCGACTCGATGGACACCGATCGATACCCGCGACGCAGTTCTTGCGGCTGACCGAGGTAGCTGGCGTGCGACTTTATAGCCTGCAAAAGGGCACCGGCCGTGAACAACTCGCGGCCATTCCTTCCGTCGCCGACATCATCGATCTGGGTGGGCAGATTGACGAGTCCACGGGCGCATTCATGGACACTGCGGCTGTGATGCAACACCTCCACTTGGTGGTAACTTGTGATACGGCGATCGCACATCTCGCAGGGGCCTTGGCCATTCCCGTGTGGCTGGCGCTTTCGACCCGACCCGATTGGCGCTGGATGCTGCGACGAGACGAAAGTCCGTGGTACCCCACCATGCGGATTTTCCGTCAGACGGAGCACGGGAATTGGGATGAAGTGTTTCTTCGCATGCGGAGTGAGCTCGAAATCTTGAGTCGGCAGCGGACGGCGCTACACGGAAACGGACGAGGATGACGTGTTTGGGGGCTTCCCGTCGGCACGCACTCCGACTGGCTGCCCGCCACCAGCGAAAGGTCCCCAATCGAGGGTCGGTCCGGTCCGATAGGTGCATATGGGGCGGTTGCACCGACCCGAGTCTGACTCCCACTGCTTTACAAAACCGTTACCCACCGGCGGCACTGTGCTCCCTAGACTACACGCAGGGGATCGTTGAACGATCGCGCGTCACAAGGAGCACGTCATGAGCACAGCGAGCAGTACCAGGTGGGCAATGGTGGTCATCGGGCTGATGGGGGGAGGCCTCCCGCTGGCGGCCCAGGCGGTCACAGACGCCGCTACGTCGCGGATGGCCGTTCGGCCG
>JBFWYF010000662.1:0-4709 GCA_050186685.1 Pirellulaceae bacterium | reverse complement strand
GGTCAGATGACGCCAATCGAAATCACTGCCGACGGGACGATCATCTGTGGCCACACCCGCGTGGCGGCAATGAGGATGCTTGGGAGGACGAAGATCACCGCCATCATCCGCCACGACCTGGGTGATCCCGACAGCCCGCCAGCCAAGGCACGCATGATCCAGGACAACATGCAGCGGCACCAATTGTCCCAAATCGATCGGGCGGTGTGTTGCCGCCACTTGGTTGACCTGTACGAAGACACAGACGAACTGCCCGGGTCCGGTGACCGGCGTGATCGGTTAGCGGACATGCTCGGGATCAGGTGCGGCAAGACGCTCGAGCGTCTGCTCAAAATGGCCGACGCCCCCATGGCTGTCCGCGAGGCGTACAAGCGGGGCCAGCTCACGCAGCAAGCGGTTTTGCAGGTCGTCGGCATGTCCTCGCGGATCCAGGCGGAGATCGTCGCCGGTATCGAGCTGGGTCGGAAGCCCAAGGACGTCGTGGCCACGTACCTGTCCAAGTCGCCGAAGCTGCCGCAAGGCAAGACCCTCGTTAAGCGACTCACCAAGAGCTGCACGACGCTGATCGACCAAATGCAGACGCTGTTGGCGAAGGACGAACTTTGGATCGGTGAGACGTCGCTGGCCGAAATGCAGGAGATTCGCGGCCGAATTGGCAAACTGATTCGCGCGGTTCAGGAACAGTCGTAGTCCGGACAAATTGTCCGGACTCAATAGTATCCCCCCGGGAGGAGACTTTCGTGTCCGTGAATAATCCAAGCACCGAAACGCGCCAGGCCAGGATCACGATCCGAGGGCACATGCTCCGCATCTCCGGCATGGCCGAGGCGGATCGTATGGATCTTGAGGACATGATGCGAGTGGAGTCGATCGGCTTGGAGCGGAACGCAGATGGCCGCGGTTATCTGGTCCACCGGGAGCACCCGAGCTTCATGGGAACCCACCGCGACGGCCGTCCGCAGACCTACGCGTCGTTCCTCGGACGCGTCAAGAAGCACCTCACCGACTGGGGCTACCGAGTGCGCGTGTACGACCGGACAGAATGGCGTTCGCTCGCGGCCCCAAATGCGGAGCTGCTCGTCGATAGCGACCTCACCGATGATGGGCGGCGGTATCTCGTGGACATCAAGGGTCCGCCTCTTGGCCAGGTCATCGTGCCGGGACGCCACCAGCAGTTCGACGCGATCGCGCTGTTCTGCCGATTGCACGCCGGCACGAGCATCCTCGTCGTCGGTGCCACGCGTGCCCGCCGCGAGGAGTTGCTGCACGAGCTTCGTCACCGGATGGCGCGGAGCGTGGAACTCCGGCCTCAAATCGGCGAAGACCGGCCCCAAGTCGTCGTCGTCACGCAGCACGACTTTGCCAGGGTCGAGAACCCGCGCCAGATGTTCGGCATCGTGGTGTTCGCCGACATCGAATCGGCACTCTCGACGAAGAGCGTCCGGAACGTGACTACCAGTTATGACGGCGCCCTGCGGTTCGCCTTCCACCACGGCGATCGACGGCTTCACGACACTGATCGGTTGGTTCTGGAGGCGATCTACGGACCGGTGATCTATTGCGATCCCGCGCTGCGCGACCGCCTTTACGGCGCCACCGTGGTGTTCACCGCCCCCCAGTATGGAATCGACTGGCTGCCCAAGGATGCCCTCGATCGAAAGCGGGCCCTCTGGTCGGACCGACGGCGCAACGCGCATATCGTCCGCACGGCGTTGGACGTGCCGACGGGGCGGTTGCCGGACGTCACCGCCGCCAATACCGATAACGGGGTTGCCATCGACGATCCGACAGTGGTCATCGTGGTGGAGTCAGTGGCCCATGCCCTCCATCTGCACCGGCTGCTGCCCGACTGGTCGTTGCTGACTGGCCAACTCGAGCAAGACCTGCGGCGTGAATACCAGTCGGGCGAGCCCCGCGGCCACACCATTGCCACGTTCCTCGGCGCAGCGGCGGTGGGCGTACATGCCGACGTGGTGGTGCGTGCGGATGGGACGTCCACCCCGTGGGACGACCAGTGGCTGGCCCGCGCGCCGGCCGAGGCCCCGCCCCTCCTCATCGTCGACATCGACGATGACATCGACAAACTCGCGCGCCGCCATGCCAAGGCACGGCGCGATGAATACAGCCGGCGATCTGGATGCCAGGTCTGCCGCCTGAGCCGGCTTGCGCAGGCTACGCACGGTCACCATGACCTGCCTCCTCGTAAGGAAGCCGCCCTGCAAAAGCCGACGACGCCTACTTCGGATAAGCGAGTACATGGTACTCCGCCGGATAGGCGCAATAGGCCCATCACCCATCAGGGAGGCGCCTAGCCGAGCAATGGTCCTGGCCGTCGGGGGGACCACTATACACCGACGGACTCATGGGCCCGCTCCAGACACCTGCACAGGCGGGTGGACGGCAGCCGACCCAGGAGGGCCACTGGCCGAGACGGCCGGGGCTCCGCCACCGCCACGATTTTTCCGGCGGCATGGTGCCGCCAACGGCCGGCGGACGGTCAATACGGCCGTCCGCTGGCCGGATTCATCATCGGGAGTGTATATGACCTACGGCAACCCAACTCGGCCGCCGCGGAAGCAGAGTGATGTGGACATCGCCCGCGGTTCGCCTGAGTCATTCCTACGGCGCTATGAGAGGCTAGCCCGTAACCTGCTGCGTGCCGGCCCCTCGGCGATCCAGAAGTTCTTGCAGTACCTGGTGGATCGCAGCGGGGACGATCGGAACTTGTGGTGCGCGTACCACCATCTTGCGTCGGAAGGTGGCCAGGCGCCTGGCCCGAATGGTCTGACGTACGAGATGCTCACGGATCCGGAGATCTGGGCATTGATGCGGACGCTCCGCGACGACATCCGCTCTGGCACTTACCGTCCTGGACCGACCAAAACGGTCCGGATTTCGAAGGGGCCGGGCAAGGGGACCCGCACGATCCAACTGGCGAACATCGAAGACCGCGTTGTTCAACGGGCGGTCGCCCAAATCGTTCAGCCCTTGGTCGACCCGTTTTTCGACGCCTTTTCGTTCGGCGCGCGGCCGCACCGAAGCGACTGGCAGGCCAAGGCCACGGCCCGCCACCTGACCAATGTGGAAGGTCGCGCGATGTGGATCGTGGAGGACATCCGGGACGCGTTCGATAATGTGCCCCAAAAGCGCCTACTGGAGGTCTTGCGATCGCGGCTGCCAGCGGACGACTTCCAGCAACTGGTCGAGAGAATGATTGTCACCGGTACGGGCCGGGGGATACCGCAGGGATCGGCCCTGTCGCCTTTGCTGCTGAATGTTTACCTCAACCACTTTCTCGATCGCCCTTGGAGGCGGGCAGGACGGTCGCCGATGCTCCGGTACATCGACGACATGGCCGTGGTACTGCCGTCAGGCGACCAGGAGGGCGCAAAGGAGACGTACAAAGATCTCGATCAGCAGCTGAAAAGCGCGGGCATGCCGGTCAAAGGGTCGGCGGCCGCCTCCATTCACGATCTGGCGGCTGGCGAGACGGTGGAATGGCTCGGCTTTCGTGTGTCGATGCGCGACGGCAAAGTGCGATATGACCTGCCCATCGAACCGGATCGAGCTGGGTGGGCGGATGACCTCTGCCTGCGGTTGCGGATGTGTCATGCCGAGCCTGCCGCGCCGCAAAGGGCGGTCCAAGTCGTCATGGGCATGCTCGACCAGGCAGGGCCGGCCTACCGCCATACGCCGCGGGAGACGCTCCTGCGTTGGATCGTGGACGTCGCCGGCGGTCTGGACTTCCACGAGTTGCCTTCCGTCAAGGCGATGGAGGCCCAATGGGAGCGCGGCTGGCAGAGGTGGCGGAAATGCGTCGGGCGGGTGGCCCAGAACTTTTCAGCGTCAACCTAAGGAGAGTGCATGAGTTGGCCTAGCAAAAAGGCGAATGCTCCGTCACTGGTGGACGGCCCTGGCACGATTACCCAGGAGGCTCTGCGCGGTCTGTATGAATCCACGCAGGCGAAAAGGCAGTACGGCAGGCAACGGCAGGAACTGCTCGCACTGGCAAATGCTGGAGCTGACATCGAAGCGGGCGAGTACAGATTGATGATCGAGAGGGAGCATCGGGTGTATCTGTCCTTCCGAAAGCTTGTCGACGCGTTTGGGGAAGAGGAAGCAGAACGGATCACCAGCTCAATCGCAGCGACGGAAGTGCAAATCGTTTTGGTGACAAGGGTCGAGCCACGTCGGGCACGTCCCGAGTCACGATCTCCGCGCCGCTGGTAACCCCTAGGCGCGTTGATTGTCCCAATGGATGGTTGGAGAGACAACATGAAGAACCCTAAGCGCAAGTTCGTATTGGTTCACGCACGCGGCCCACCCATCGCCGCCTCGCCAGCCGGCGGCACGTCCGATCCTACCGTCGCGTGGCGCGGGAAGCGGCCAGGACGGATGCGTTGGCGGTGATTCCGCCCTCGATCCGTACGCGGGCGCGTCACCACTACACTCCGCCACAATCGGCCGAATCGGCCGATTCATGGACTTCCAGAGTTCGACCACGATAAGTCAGTGACAATCACCTGTTTTCAAAAGGATGCCCACTATGACCAAGTTCAGCTTTCATTCCGACGAGTTTTCGTACGTGATCTACCATGACGACCTGCGGAACCCCACGTTCCGGCCTGATGGCCTCGGCATCGACCTGACCGAGCGCCGCAAGAACCTGAGGTCGGGCCCCAGGACCATGTCGTTTCATTCCTTCACGG
>JBFWYF010000661.1:0-4709 GCA_050186685.1 Pirellulaceae bacterium | reverse complement strand
CGAATATGTTTTCTTTTTTTCCGCGTCGGCCGACTACTACTATGACGCGGATGCGATTCGCGAGCCGCACGTGACTTTCACGGCCCACAGTCGCATGCGCGGGGGCCGGAAGCATTTTGGAGTCCGGGGCGGTACGCCCGAGACCGGCAAGAACGGGGGCCGCTCGAATCTGCATGAGGCCCGTTGGGACCAAGCCTTTCATCCTGCGGGGCGGAATAAACGCACGGTCTGGTCGGTGCCGCTGTCCAAATTTCGGGACGCGCATTTTGCGGTATTCCCGGAGAAACTGGTCGAAACATGCGTGCGCGCCACGTGCCCAGCGGGTGGCGTCGTGCTGGACCCGTTCCTGGGCAGTGGCACGACAGCGGTCGTCGCATCGCGACTCGGCCGTTCCTACCTCGGCATTGACATCCATCCGGCTTACTGCGAAATGGCCCGCCGTCGGCTCAAGTACCGTAACGGAGAGCCTGCCGATGGCTGACGAGCAACTGTCGGTCGCTCGCATGGGGACGGGTACGGATCGGCCACAACTCAATTACCGAAATGCGGTCCCCTTGCGGGATCGGAGAATTCCAAGGTGGCGGACGACTCGCCGGTAACGAACAGCGGCCAGTGGGAATCGACTTCGGGCGAAGTCTGCATCCGATTACCGCCGCCGCGTGCAGCGGTCTCCATCGCCTGGCTCGCCCGTGCGAACACCGCTGCGCTGTCGTCGCCCAACTGTGTATCCGTCACGCCGATGCTCACCGTCAGCTGTAACTGTTCCCCATCCACGGGCACCTTGCAGTTCTCGATGGCTACGCGGATGCGCTCGGATGCCGAGCTGGCTTCGTAGAGCTCGGCCCCGGGCAGCAGCACGCCGAACAGGCCACCTTCGAACTGGGCCGCGTGGTCCATTTCTCGTTTTGTCGCTTTGATGATCTGGGCCGCTGCCCGCAATGCCAATTCCGACGCCTTGGCTCCGAAACGATCGATCAGCTCCGGCAGGCGATCCAGTTTAATGAGCATAAGGGAGACGGGTGTACCGCGTCGCTGCTGTTCCGACAATCGCCGGTCCAGATCCCTGGAAAGGGCCTCGCGGTCCGACAGACCAAACATGCGGTCGGCTTTGTCGATGCGGCGGCCATCGCGCGACATACCGAACCGTGAGTTTTCGTCGCTGGCGTCCTTGTTCTCCGACACGGCCGCGAGGCACCCTGCGCGCCAGGCTTCTGCGTCAAAGGACTGGATGGGATGGCTTTCGTCACCATCGTGCCAGTATCCGCAATTGCGGCCATTGGCCTTGCTGACGTACAGAGCATCATCGGCCCGCCGGACCAGTTGCTCACCTTTTTCGTGCGCACGGATTTCCGCGATACCGCCGCTGGCGGCGACGCGCAAGTCCATTCCCTCGTATTCCAGTACTTCCCGACCGATGGCCGCTCGCCCCAATTCGGCGTCCGCCACGATTTCATCGAGAGACTGACCGGGGAAGATTACGGCGAACTCTTCACCGCCATACCGGCAAGTGACCGCGCTGCCTGTGAACTCGCGACGCAAGACGCGCGCGACGCACTTGAGTACTTCGTCGCCCGTCTGATGTCCGTACGTATCGTTGAATTTCTTGAAATGGTCCACGTCGACCATCATCACGCAGAACGGTATTCCGGCTCGCCGTTGGTCCTCTTCACAGCGGCGAATTTCATCATCGAACGCTCGCCGATTCGCGAGCCGCGTCAGCGGATCGGTGCGAGCCTCCTTGACGTGCGATTCGATTTCGCTGGCCTGTGATTGCAGCCGTTTCTCGGCGGCCTGCAGTTGTTTTTGCATTTGCTCGTTCGCCGTCACCAACCGCTCGACGATAGAGACGACATCGGCCCCATTGACCAGCTGATGATTGATCTCCTGAACCCGGTTGCTGTGCTCACCAATGTCGGCCGCCACGCTCGACGTCAATTGGTGCAACCGCGCCATCAAAGTTTCCACCTGTGCCACTCCCTTCGAGGGGTCAGGCTCGGGAGCAGGCAGCCGCTGAACGTCCCGCGGAACGGAATTGCCACGCAGAAACCATCCACCAATGGTTCCAACCGCGGCACCTACCGCAACGAAAATGATGTCCAACAGCAGGGATCCCATAGCCAATTCGCTATCGAGAAGGTCACGAAACAAAGTACCTGCCCCATGGATAGATAGGACACGTGACGGGTTAGTCAAACACCGCAGTGTACAAATAGCGCAGTTTGGGGCGGCTGCGGAGCACTCGGAACACTTGCCGGTTATGCACCCGGTGAGCCCTGCTGGAGCAACCCCGCTCACATACCGGGAACGTGCCGTCCGACGTGATACGGTGGCAACGATTGTGACGGTTCAGTTGGGGCTGAACTCGGGCGGGAAAGGGGGTTCGCCCGCCGGACGCTGCCCCTCGTTCAGCGAGTTGACATGTTGCAACAACAGGCTGGCACGCACGTCAACATTCCACTCGGCGAGCAATTGTTGCTTGAAGGCCAGTCGTAACGGCAGGGTATGGGCGATGACGTCCGTCAAGGTTCCCAGCGGGATTTGACGGCTCAGCAGTTCCGCCATCTGGTCGTGGGCCGCCGTGGCCTGAGGTGCGATGTTCTGAAAAGCGCGGAGCAGATCCCGTTGCACCTGGGCACGCTGAGCCGCGGTGCTCGCGGGATAATCGTCTTCTAAAACGGCCACTTCGGCCAGGCGAAAGGGATGTTCCGGTGGAAATTCTCGCACCAGCGCCGCTCGCCGAATTCCTTGCAAGAGTATGTTGTACCGACCATCTTCGAGCCGCGCGTGTGCGATGATGCGTCCAATGCATACGACAGGATAGATCGGAGGTCGCCCCTCATAGTCCGACTCCCAATCCGGCTGCAGCAGGGCCATCGCAATCAATTGATCGCCGGCAAGAGCATCCTCGAGCATCTGGATGTAACGCGGTTCAAAGAGGTGCAATGGTTGAACCGCATGGGGAAACAGCACGAGATTCGGCAAGGGAAACAGCCGCACGACTCCGGCAAAATTTTCCGGAAATTCCAAGGATTCAGCTGGTGGCATGCCGTGGCCTTCTCTCCGCGGAGTGACGTGGAGGGCGCGGATCGCGCGGCCCACCCGGCGCCGCGTATCGGTTCCATCCGGCTGACATCCAATCGACCAACTCGGCGCGCGTTCGGGTGGCTAGCATCCGCGACGCGCCGAGCCGTACGCCGCATGTCTCGCCTCCACATCGTCTCATGGTGGCGGATCCAAGTGGATTTCGGGAATGAGATCGGGCACGATCTCGACTTGGGGATATTCGTCGCTGCTGTCCAGGATGCCCGCGCAACAGGCCTCCATCTGGGCCAGAAGCCGATCGACGTCCAGTCCCAGGTGGCGCGATCGATAGGGTTCCAGGTAATTGCGAGATGAGTGATATAGTTTACGAGCGCCGCGCGTGTTTCCATTGCCAAAATGATGCAGGCACACGGCCGTCTGAATCAGTCCTTGATAAAATTTACGCGAGGGCCCCTGGTACTCCTGCCACAGCTCCTCCCATACCTCATGGGCTTCGTAGAAGTCGCACGCGTTAAAGTGCTCGATCCCTTGCAGGTAGAGCGAGTCGTACGGCTCGAAGTCCATAGGCGGTACCCGGTAAAAAACTGGAAGCTAACCGGTGCGTCGCGCTCTGCCTTCGCCGTGGATCGTGTCGGCAGCGAGCAAGTGCCATTGCGGCTGCCGCCGCAGGGCGCCGCTCCAGACAGCTGCACCTGCCGTGGGCGGCGATACCCCTGGGACTTCGCACGCGTCGTTACGGTCTAGTCCCGACTGCTGAAAGCGCTGACGATGCGCAGTACGTACCAGAATAGCAGCGCCACTGAGGCGAACAGCGCTAGCGACGCCGCGACGTACTGGTCCGTACGATAGTGATGGATCACGTTGGAAGTGTCGTAGAGGATGTACCCACTGGCCACGACGATCATGACAGCGGCGAAAAGCGTCCCCAGATTAAATCCGAAAAGCATAGCGCAAACGATGAATCCGAGCGCCCCGAGCGTTGCCAGGCACAACCAGCGTCCGAGCCAGGAAAAATCGGCCCGAGTGGCGAAGGTCATCCCCGTAAGGCCTGCGAAGATGACGCCGGTCATCACGCCCGCGGCGGGGATCACGTGGTCCCCCAGGCGGCTGGAGACGAACAGCAGGGGCACAAAGATCAGTGCTTCCGCCACGACGTAAAGTGCGAGGCCCACATATTGTTTGCTCAGCGAAGTGGTCGAGACGGCCCAGCTGTTTGCGATCCAGCTGACCACCGCGAAGGCACCCAGCACGAACAGCCAATTCCAACCGCTGACGAGGAACCCGATGGAGCGGGCGAGTGTCTCGGCCGGTACCAGGTTGAATACGGCGGCCTCGATCAGGGCAAATGCCGCGATGGCCCCGGCGAGGTGACTGTAGGTCCGCCGGATGAAGACGGTGCGCTCCCACTCTTCTGCCCATGCCACTGCTTGACCATGTCCGCTGAGAGATGCATGGTACGGATTGTCTTGCAGCATACTCATGGATCGTCCTTTCACTGACGTCGGCGGCCCCGTAGCCTAAGATTCCTTACGGCACGCACCTCCAAATCTAGGACTACCCAGTCGGGGCGTCAAGGAAGCGAGTCGGTGGACGGCGAGTCTCCCGCGGAGGCCGCCGAGACCGCGGAGGAAACCGCCAGCATCCCGTTTCACTCTGCGGCCTCTGGG
>JBFWYF010000660.1:0-4731 GCA_050186685.1 Pirellulaceae bacterium | reverse complement strand
AATACGCCGGGCAGGCGTCCGCCGGCGGCTTAAATTCATGCGTCAAGCGCCGCATGGCGTGCAGCGCATCAACCGCCTCGCGATGCTCGCGCACCATCGCGCTGATGGGATTGCTCACGCTGCCGCAGTGAAACACCGGCAAAGCCCGCCGCTGCTCCTGCGCCACCTCGAGCGCCTTGACGATCGGGAATAACACGTGTTCTTCCTTGAACATGTGCTGATGGAGCTCGTCGGCCAGCGCACGAAAGATGTTGTGAGCGTTCTTCAGCTCCGGATGACGGGGACCGTGCTTGGCAACGACTTTGCGAAACAGGCCTTCAATCCGCGGCAGTTCGTTCCGCAAATAAGCATGGTGCGAATCCACAATCTCGTCTGCCAGGCTCGACAGCGAGCAGTGAGCCCAGTCGGCGTCGAGGGAAGTGTGCTGATGCGAGTCGACGGCCGCCAGCTCGCGACATACATACTCGAGATTGGCGCCCGCACTGCGGCAGGCCACGACCAGCGTCTGCTGACCGCCGCAGCAGAAATCGATGCCGCACCGCTCGAACACCTCGGCCCGCTCCGGTCGCTCGTTGACTAATTCGCCGATCTTGGCTTCGATATAGCTTGTCAGCATTCCCTACTCTCCTGTCCGTGCACCGCACGCGCAGATTGTCACGGGCGATGTCTCGATTTCGCACGCTTGCTGCCCCCAAGTCACGACTTTGTCGACCAGAGGAGACAATCCGTTGTCTGAGAGAAATGGGCCGTTGCACGTAGCGTGCCGGAGGGTGATGAAAGGCAAGCGATGACCACGGGAGAGCACAGGGCAATACCAGTCGGTCGCTTGGCTCCCTCGCCGACGGGGGCCCAGCATGTGGGGAATGCGAGGACGTTCCTCTTGGCTTGGCTGGCCGTCCGTGCCCGCGGCGGAACGGTAATTCTGCGAGTGGAAGACATTGATTCGCCGCGAGTCAAGGCGTGGGCGGTGTCGCAGGCGCTGGCCGATTTGCGCTGGTTGGGATTGGACTGGGACGAGGGTCCCGACTGCGGCGGGCCCCACAGTCCCTACGTCCAGACCGAGCGGATCGACCTGTATAACCGCGCGCTCGATGTGCTGCGGCGCGCGGAGCGAGTCTATCCGTGCACATGTTCCCGCCGCGACGTCGCCGCCGCCGCCAGTGCCCCACATATCGGTCAGGAGCCGCCTCCATACCCGGGCACGTGTGCCGGGCGTTCAGCAGGCGATGCGAAGCGGTTGGAGGGCCGTCCCTTTGTCTGGCGGTTCCGCGTCATGGAGAACGACCTGCAATTCCTCGATGGAGTGGCCGGTCCGCAGCGGTGCGGCGTCGTGCGCGAACTAGGTGACTTCGTCCTGGCACGCGCCGACGGGGCGCCGTCCTATCAGCTGGCGGTGGTGGTGGACGACCATGCGATGGGAATAACGGAAGTACTGCGCGGCGACGATTTGCTGCCGAGCACCTTCCGGCAGTTGGAACTGTACCGTGCGCTCGGCTGGGAAGCGCCGCAGTTTGCGCACGTGCCGCTAGTAGTTGGTCCGGACGGGCGACGGCTGGCCAAACGCCATGGCGACACGCGTCTCGCGCTGCTACGGGAAGCCGGGCAGGGGCCCGAACGTCTGTTGGGAACGCTGGCCTGGTCCTGCGGACTGCAATCCGAACCCCACCCCACGACGGCCGCGGCCCTGCTGGTCGATTTTCGGCTGGACCAGCTGCCGCGAGGTCCGTTCGTCCTGAGTGCCGATCTGTGGCAGAATTTTCTCGAGGGGCCTGCCTGACACAGGAAACATCTCCGTTACGTCGGGACATTCACTCGGCCAGCCCAGGAGCTGTCGAACTGTCAACGGCCATCGATGTGCAGTGGCAACAGCCACGAGTCGTGTCTCCCTCCAGCCCGCCCGAAATATGATGAATCTCCAGCCAATGGTTCCTCCCTCCCTCTTCCCGCCACATCCTGCAATTTTGCGAAGCATGACTAGTTCACTCAGTACGTCGCAACCAGCCTGGGCTGCAGTCGTCCTCACGGCGATCTGCCTGCATCTTTCGGTTCGAAGTGACGAGACGCATCCCGTCGTGGCCCCGTTCGATACCGGGGATCGGGTGGTCTTCGTGGGGGACAGCATTACCGCCTGGGGCCAATACACGGCGATTGTTCATCTCTTCTACCAGACACGCTTTCCGGATAGAAAATTCAACATCTACAATGCCGCCCTCTCCGGAGACACCGCGTTCCATGCCCGACTCCGCGCAGAGCCCACCGGCAGCCTTTTCCAAAACGACATCCTGCGATCCCGGCCGAACGTCGCCGTCATCATGCTCGGCATGAACGACTCCCGGCACCTGGATATTTGGGGCCAGCCAGCCGAGGTACGGCGAGAACGGCTGGCCAAGGCGGCCGAGACCTATCGGACGTCGATGGACGAGTTGATCGCAAAGCTGGAAGCCAACGGAGTGCGTCGCCTGATACCCGTGATCAGTTGTCCCTACGACGAATCAACGACCCGAGGCAAACCCCCACTGACGGGGAAGAACGGTTTTATTCGGGATGTGACGGGCGACTATCTGCGACAGGTAGCGGCCCGGCGCGGCGCGACGCCGATCGATCTCAATTCGCCAATGCTCACCATCAATGTGCGTGAGCAGGCTCGCGATCCCCGTTTTTCACTGGCGGACATGGGCGATCGCGTACATCCCCTGGAGATGGGGCATTTCGTGATGGCCTATCTGTTTCTCAAAGCGATGGGGATTGAACCGACCGTAACCACCCTTGCAATCGATGCCGCGGAAGGCGAGGTGCTCGCGGCGAAGCGCTGTGAAGTGTTCAACGTTTACCGGTCGGCGACCGGGCTTCGTTTTGACTGTCTGGCCGGTTCCCTTCCGTTTCCTACGACTGCGTTCTCGTTCCAGGGAGTCGTACCGTTTGACGAGGAGCTCAACCAGGAGCAATTCCAAGTCACGGGCCTTGCACCGGGATCCTACGCCGTCTCCATCGACTCGGTAAAGATCGGCGTCTTTGCCGCCCAGCAGCTCAATCGTGGCATTAACCTCGCGCTCCACCCTCACACTCCGCAGCAACAGCAGGCTCTCGAGGTGAAACGGATAAGCGCCAGATCCTGGCAGGCAAGTATCAGCAAGCGCCACTTGATCTGGCACCAGCGACTCATGCACATCCGCAAACTGGACACGAAGGAGAAGCAGATCGCTTGGCTCACGAGCCGGACTCCTCCGACGCGGGCCGTCAATCGCGAGCGGGAGGAAGAGTTCCTGCGATTGCTGGAAGATGGCCGCTTGGAGGAGGTGTACGCCGCCTCGCTGCGCCAAGCGGAGGCCCTGAACGACCAGGCGTACGCAGCCTGCACACCCCGGAAACGCACCTACGAACTGATTCGTGTCAGCGACTGAGCACCCGTGAACGCGGGACAAACGACGTACGCTGGCCTTCAAGGTGCTTGACCAAGCCACGCGACACCCAATCGCCTGCTCACAGGACGATTCCGATAGTGGCTGCGGCGTTTGGCGTGACCTCAGACATTTTGGCAACGCTTGTTCGTGAATGTCCTGGGACCCGGCACGACTCGTGAAAGCTTAACCAAAGCCTTGCCGTTTTCTCACAACCGGGATGCATTCTCTGGGTCGTTGCTGCGTTCCAGGTCCACCTCACGCCCTGGAGGGGCAACTCGGACAACGACCGCATGGGAAGGCACAAGGAGAAACCGACGTTATGATTCCCGCTCATTCGCGAAGGAAAGCACGTCCCGGATCAGTATCCGGCTTCACCCTCGTCGAACTGTTGGTCGTAATTGCGATTATAGGAATTCTGGTTTCCCTCTTGTTGCCGGCGGTTCAGGCCGCCCGCGAGGCCGCCCGCCGGATGCAGTGCTCCAATAACCTCAGACAACTGGGACTGGCACTACACAATTACCACGATACGTACAAGGCGTTCCCTCACGGTCGGGGTGGCACCGGCCACCCTGATGGCGGAACGATTCGTCCGCTGTCGGATAATGTGAATCGCGCCAGCGGCTTTATCGGCTTGCTGCCGATGATCGAACAAGCTCCTCTATTCGACCGGATTTCGTCGCCTCAGACTTTCAACGGCTATTCCTATAGCCCCTTTGGCCCGCGACCGTTCTGCGTTGCTTCCCGACCCGGAGAGATTGAGTACGCCCCGTTCATGCAGGACATTCCCATCCTGAAGTGCCCTACGGCGGAGGAAATTTCCACGAACAAGATGGGGGGACGCACCAACTACGCATTCTGTTGGGGCGACAATAATCGCCGGATTACAGGGTCTGAAACCGTTTCCGCTCGTCAAGCCGTACGCGCCGACATGCGGGGTCTGTTTGGGTTTCAAAACAATCGCCGGCTGGCCGATGTCTTGGATGGTACCTCAAACACCATTGCCATGGGCGAAATTGCCACCTCCAATGACCCCAATTCGGTGCGCGGAGGCGTCGCGCTGACACGCGGAACCGATCCGGCCTATAACAACAACATCACGTGCCTGCTGATCAAGAACCAGCAAAACCCCCGCAAGCTGACGGCCGGTAATAATCGAAATCTACGCGGGAATGGCTGGGCCAATGGTGTCACCTCGTACACCGGGGTAAGTACGATTTTGCCACCGAACTCCCCGCACTGCTTGCAGAGCGGTAACGATCACTCGGACGGCCAAGCTCCCGCGAGCAGTCTGCATCCGGGTGGCGTGATGGTCCTGCTGACGGACGGCGCG
>JBFWYF010000659.1:0-4732 GCA_050186685.1 Pirellulaceae bacterium | reverse complement strand
TCCCTGGCGGTCGACTACCAGTACACCGTCGCCCATGCACGAGACCGTCGCCCGCAGCCGATTGCGCTCCGTCTCCAATTCCAGGTCGCGAGCGGCCGCTCGACGCCGCGCCGCACGGTTCCGTTCACTGAGCCATCCCACGACCGAGCCTACAGCAAAATACGCAATCACTCCCGCGATCGCCTTTTCGCGTGAGGGAGGCGGTGACGCCTGCGTTTCGGAGAAGAAATAAGCGCTCACAAACAGCAAACACGTCTGGGCAATCAAAGAAGGGCCCAGCCCGCCCACCCAGGCCGCGGTCAGCATCGCCACGAGAAAGATGGCAAAACCCGCACCGTCCAGCAGCGGATCCAAGACAAACCGCAATCCCACGGCGCATGCCATAATCACCAGCGCGCCGCCGTATCGACGCAACGAATCCTGCAGGATCTCCCGGACATGTTGCGTCATACGTCCGCCGCTGCTGTGCCGCGCCTTGAGTTTCGGACAGGTGTCAGGTGACGTGCACCCAGCCGGCCCGGATGATCACGAGAGCCAACCAACTTCACTTCCTTGCCTTACATCGGCGCTCATCGTTTCGCTCGATTCTGCTGCCTCCTCTGACGTCCCCTGATGAGAATCTCGGCTTCGTAGGTGAAGTCCGCGTATAACGGAAGTCGCAAGACGTCCGACTCAGCGATCCCGTTTGTCGGCCCGACTCCGCCCATACTCGAAGTCTTGCGACTTCTCCACCACGAGAACATGCTCGGAAGCCTTGCGTGCGACTTTCGCTACGAAATCACATTCGGGAAGCGGGTGGGGCGATGCAATGATCGTGCCATCGGACTGTGCGGCCACGGAACGCTAGCAGGCGAGGGTTTTTGCTGCGATTTTTCAGGATCTGCGCAACATCGTGCACTTAGTTGCACCTGAACCGTTTGATTAGGCAACAACCTTTCTGATCGCACAGCGATCAGAGCGATCGTCGTTCGTCCGACCGCGTCCGCAGCCATGCGCGTGCGTCAGGACAATCCGGCGGGGGTAGCATTGCCCGCGGTGTTGGGGGATCGCTCGGGCAGCCGCTGAGCTAGTACTTTGTCGATGCGGTTGCCGTCCAAGTCCACGACTTCCAGCATCCAGCCTTCCCACTCCGTCACGTCGCCCGTGACCGGAATCCGGCCTACCAGCCACATCATCATGCCGCTGAGCGTGTGATAACGGCCCTTTTCTTCCTCGGGTACGGTTTTCAGCTGCAGGCGGTCCTTCAGCTCGGGGATGGGGATCAGCCCGTCCAGCAACCAGGAGCCGTCCTCGCGCTGCACAGCCCATACATCTTCCACGTCGCGAGGTGTGAACTCGCCGGCCAATGCTTCCAGGACATCCTGCAAAGTCACGATCCCCAGCACTTCGCCGTACTCGTCCACCACGAACACCATCTGCACGCCCGAGGCGCGAAACTGTTCCAGCAGTTTCATGCCGGTCAGCGATTCCGGCACGTACACAGCCGGCAGCAGATACGACATGATGTCGGCCGACTCGCCCTGCAGGTGCCGGCGTAGCAGTCGTTTCGCCGAGATGATTCCCAGGACTTCGTGCAGTCCACCACGACAGACAGGGAATCTCGCGTGATCCGACTCCATCAACTCGCGCAAACTCGCATCGAACGGCTTCTCGATATCCAGACAGACGATCTCGCTCCGCGGTGTCATCAGCGAAGCAATCTGGCGGTCGTCCAGGCGGAAGACGTTGCGCACCATATCGTGCTCCTGCTTCTCGATCACGCCCGTCTGCGAGCCTTCGACGAGAATCGCGTGGATGTCATCCTGGGTGAGATGGGCGCTGCTCAGTTCTTTCTTGCCGACCAGCCGCAACACCCCATCGGTCGAGACTGACAAGAGGTAGACAAAAGGTCGCGACAGACTGGCCAGGAACGAGATGGGGCGGGCCATCAGCCGCGCAACGCCTTCGGCATTGAATTGGGCGATTCGCTTGGGAATGAGTTCCCCCAGCACAATCGAGAAATAGGTGATGCCGACGACGACGACGGCTGTGGCGGTCACTTCGCTGCTGTGCTCCGCGAGCCCGAGTCGCTGCAGGGCGACGGCCAGGGGCGCAGCAAGCGCCGCGCTGCCCACGATACCATTCAAAATCCCGATCGCCGTGATGCCAATTTGTACCGTGGACAAGAACTGAGTGGGTTCCGCTCCCAGATGGATGGCGAACTCCGCAGAGCGATCGCCTTCGTCGGCCAGTTTCTGGAGCCGGCTCCGGCGGGCCGTGACGAGCGCCAGCTCGGACATGGCAAGCAGACCGTTCAACAGGATAAGGCAGAACAAGATGACAAGATCCAAGCCATTCTCCTTGCCAAGGGCACGCGGCTCCCACCGCCGACGACGGGGGGGTGAGGACCAGAACGGACGGTAGTATATACGTGACGTGGATGGTCCGGGTGTTGCCTCGTCCACGTGTTCGTCTTCACAAGGTTTCCCCGATTGACCGTGCCCCCCCGATGTGGCATGCTGTCCCGCCGCCGGGTGGCCCGCCACGACGTAGCCCGCCGGGGCCGAGCGGCTCCCGTATCGCCCGCGGAAAACGTGCCACCGAGGCCTGACGGACCCGCCGGCCGGCCGAAGCCGCTCGGCCATCCCGCTCATCACCTGGATCCTCGACCATGCCATGCTGCCTCATCTTCCGCAACGCACGCCCGCTCGGCCTGCCTGTCTGGCTGGGACTGGCCGCCGCGGTCTGCTGGTCCGTGTCGACATTTCCCGTCGGTGCCCAACAACCGCGAATCGTACCCGAGTCCCTGGACCGCCGCGTGCTGCCGATCGCCGAGCCGGAGCCAGTGGTGATCCGCGAGATTGATGCCCGCCAAGCGAAGGCGCCTCCTCGGTTCGAAGTGCAGGCGCCCCGCTCCGCCCCTAATGTGGTGATCGTCTTGATCGACGATATCGGGTTCGGCCAGTCGAGCGCCTTCGGGGGCCCGTGCCAGATGCCGACACTCGAACGGCTGGCTTCCCGCGGCCTGAAGTTCAACCGCTTTCACACCACGGCTCTTTGCTCTCCCACGCGCATGGCCTTGCTGACGGGCCGCAACCACCACGTCTGTAATGCCGGCGCCATCATGGAATTGGCCACCGGCTTTCCCGGGAACACGGGTGTCCGGCCGCTGAATGTCACTCCGCTGGCCGAGATCCTGCGACTGAATGGCTACAGCACGGCGGCCTTCGGTAAGTACCACGAAACGGCCCCCTGGGAAGCGTCGGTCTCGGGGCCGTTCGATCGCTGGCCAACCCGCTCCGGGTTCGACAAGTTCTATGGCTTTATTGGTGGCGAAACCAATCAGTGGTCCCCGGCTGTCTACGACGGCGTAGCCCGTGTCGAGTTGCCGCAGGATCCGGACTACCACTTCACGACGGACATGACGAACCAGGCTATCGCCTGGACGAGATTCCAGCAGGCGATGACCCCGGACAAGCCCTTTTTCGTCTATTTCGCTCCGGGCGCGACCCACGCTCCGCATCATGTGCCTGCCGAATGGATCGCGAAATACCGAGGAAAGTTTGATCAAGGCTGGGATCGCTTGCGAGAGGAAACGCTGCGCCGTCAAATCGAGCTCGGCGTCGTGCCTCAGGGTACCGCCCTCACGCCACGGCCTACGGAAATTGCCGCGTGGGAATCGCTGTCGGCCGACCAGAAGCGACTGTTCGCTCGCCAAATGGAGACGTTCGCGGGTTTTGCGGAACACACGGATCACGAGGTCGGCCGATTTGTCGCCGCCCTCGAGGAAATGGGCGAGTTGAACCACACGCTGTTCTTCTACATCGTCGGCGATAACGGCGCGAGTGCCGAGGGAGGTCCGGACGGGACCTATAACGAGTTGCTTGCGCTCAATGGCATCATCAGCGACGTCTCGTCACAGATCGGCCGTATCGACGACTGGGGAGGACCGGGTACGTTCCCGCACTATTCGATCGGCTGGGCACATGCCGGGAACACGCCTTTCCAGTGGACGAAACAGGTGGCGTCTCATTTCGGTGGCACGCGCAACCCGCTGGTCGTGCACTGGCCCGACCAGATTCAGGCTCATGGCGAAGTCCGTACGCAGTTTCATCACGTGATCGACGTTGCTCCCACCGTCCTCGAGGCGATCGGACTGCCGGAGCCGACTTCGGTCAATGGCATCGCACAGCGGCGGATGGACGGCGTGTCGCTGCTGTACGCCGTGCGCGATCCCCAGGCCAAGGATCGCCGTACCACCCAGTATTTCGAGATGTTTGGCAATCGCGCGATTTACCAAGACGGCTGGGTCGCCGCGACCCGGCACTCGATCCCCTGGTTGGCCACGGCCAAGTTGCCCGCGTTCGACCAGGATCGGTGGGAGCTCTACCACGTCGACGAAGATTTCAGTCAGGCTCGCAATCTGGCTTCTCAAGAGCCGGCCCGCCTGCGCGCGCTGCAGCAGGTGTTCCATGACGAGGCGTTACGGAACCACGTCTTTCCGCTGGATGACCGCCGCGTCGAACGATTCAACGCCGCGATCGCCGGTCGCCCGGACCTGCTCGGAACGCGCACTTCGCTCACGCTGTACGAAGGCATGACCGGCATTGCCGAGAATGCGTTCATCAACATCAAGGGCAAGTCCCATGCAATCACGGCAGAAATCGAGGTGCCCACCGCGGGAGCCGACGGAGTGATCATCGCCCAGGCAGGCCGCTTTGGTGGCTGGAGCCTGTACATGAAGTCGGGCCGC
>JBFWYF010000658.1:0-4752 GCA_050186685.1 Pirellulaceae bacterium | reverse complement strand
CCGCCCATCTCTTTAACTCTTCGGAGTCCGCGCGACCGCTGAGAAAGACGACGCCTTCCTCGACGTGAACTTGCGGGTCGGTGAACCAGCCCGTGGCATTCAAGACGAGCTGGAGACGCTTACTGATTTCCTCGTCACGCGCGACAGGGTTTATGTCCACCTTGTCGGGCGCCTCTGAGAGCTCTTCCTTTGCAGGGGCCGAAACTTTCTGTCGTCCATCGGACACATCCGGTGGTACCTGTGCCATCAGCGATGGAGACAGCACACTGCATACGTAACCCATCATCACCAGGGTTGGCGTCAACCCATTCCGGCGGCCAACGATTGCCCGCGACACAGACTGATTAGCCTCCCAACGCCGTGCCGCCACTTGTCGCCTCATGCTCGTTGCCGTCGCACTTTGTAGCTCGTTCAACGCCATCCAGGCTCAGTCCCTGTAGTCAAAGCGGTCGCCTGGCCGGCACAAAGATTGCCAAAGGTATCCGACGATCCCGCATGACGGATTCGCGGACGTAGAAATGGCGAATCGCAGTCGACCTCCCATGCTCCGTAAGAACGGGCGTCCGTTAATCTAATTCTGCTTCCGATGCACTTTGCGTACCAACGTCGACCTTCGTGCGGCCAAAAGGCCTGCCTCGAACGGACCAGCCCACCGCTCCTCGGCGAAACGGCTATACTTTCCGAAGGTTCAGCGGGTAGCATGTCGATGCGGAACGCGTGATGGCAGGAAAAGGGCTGCAGCGAAATGAAAATCCCTGAATGGCTTCCAGATCCCCACCGCCCTGTCGGCCCTGAGGAGCAACCTCGCAAAGCCCTGATCGAGCCTTGGATGCGGCCGGTGGTGCAGTTTCTGCACATTGAGGCGGCAGGCGGCTTCGTCCTGCTGGCCTGCACCGTGCTCGCGCTCATCCTGGCCAATTCGCCGTGGTCGACGCAATTCGCCGAAATCTGGCAAATACGGGTCGGATTCACCGTCGGAGCATTTGAGCTGTACAAGCCACTCCTGCTCTGGATCAACGACGGACTGATGACCATCTTTTTTTTCGTTGTTGGCTTGGAGATCAAACGCGAAATTGTGTTCGGCGAACTCCAGGACCCCAGCCAGGCGGCCTTGCCCGCCGCAGCAGCATTGGGAGGAATGGTGGTGCCCGCTGCCATTTATCTGCTGATACAGGGCGGAGGACCGGGCGGACGTGGCTGGGGGATTCCCATGGCCACCGACATTGCGTTCGTGGTCGGATTTCTCGCGCTGCTTGGCCCTCGGATTCCTTTCGGATTGAAGATTCTGTTACTCACCCTCGCCATCGTGGATGATATCGGGGCAATTCTGGTGATCGCTGTTGCATATACTGCGAACACTTCTCTCTCGTTCTTGATCATCGGCATGGCAAGTTTCGGAGTCATCTATCTGTTTCGATGGATTGGTGTTCGGCCAGTGCCCGTTTACGTCTGTCTCGGGGCGGGAATCTGGTTTGCCTTTCTGAAATCCGGGGTGCACCCGACGGTCGCGGGAGTGGTCTTGGGCCTGCTCACTCCCGCCGGCCCCTGGTTTTCAGGGCGTAGCTTATTGAAAGTGGCAGAGGCCGTGATCCAACGGCTGCGCGAGGACCGCGAGGCCGACGACATGGACCATCACGAGGAAGCCGTCGCGATTCTGACTTATACCGCGCGTGAGACAATCTCCCCGCTGGACCGGCTGGAAACCGCCCTGCATCCGTGGGTGGCGTTTGGGATCATGCCCTTGTTTGCCTTAGCAAATGCCGGTGTGAGGATAGAGCTGTCGGCAATGGCGGAACCGGTCGCCCTGGCCGTCGCCGCCGGCCTGATTCTCGGCAAGCCCATTGGGATCGTAGCGTTCAGCTGGGTGGCTGTGAAGCTCGGCTTGGGGCGGCTCCCAACCGGAGTGAATTGGAGGATCCTTTTCGGTGCCGGCTGCCTTGCCGGGATTGGCTTCACGATGTCGCTTTTCATCTCCGGGCTGGCGCTGACAGCGGAGTTACTGACCGCTGGGAAGATTGGCACCCTGCTCGGCTCGTTCATCAGCGCGATGCTCGGCGTCGGATTGCTGCTGTACTTCCTGCGTCGAAGCGACGGGCGGTAGGCAAGGGCGGCTGAAGCCCTGTCGCGGATGGCTTGCCGGCCCGCGGTCAGCGGCCAATCGTGTGAATGCGCGGCTGCCAGCTCTGATCGATCTTTGATCGCGAGACGATGTATCCGGCTGTTCCAGCGTCCACGGCCTGTTTCTTCTGGGCCTCGAGTTCCGAGGCCGTGACATCCCAGCCCTGGAGCACGCACACGAGGCGTTGCGCGGCGATGGACTTGCCCCCGTGGCGCGGCGGCATGCTCTGGAAGGATGCTAGCGCGTGCCGAATCCAGCCCGCTTTGTCGCCGTAAAGCGGAAGGTCGCGCTCGAATGCACGGAAGGGGAGGAGGACTCCAAGCTGCTTCGATCCCTCGGCCAGCGGCGCGAGCTGCCTGGTATAGGCTTTCCAGCAGATCCCTTGGAAGCAGCCGACGCCAGCGCACAAACCGTCTTGCATTCCATCGTGCTCCTCACATTCCGTGGTCCAGACCGGAATGATTTCCGATTCGGCAGCCAGTTTGCTGACTGCCTCAACGAATCGGGCAGCAGCATCCGCTGGCAGGGGAGTCGCCGTCTTGATCGGGCCGTAGTCACCCGTCCAGCGGCAGAGCGGATTGCCGCAACCACAGGCAGACGGCGCGCCCTGCAAGTCGTTCAGGAAAATCCCCTTCGCGGCGGGCATGCCGCGGAGGAGTTGCTGGACCCGCTGGCGGTGTGCCTCGAAGGTTTCCTCATAAAGCACCGGTACCCACGGGTAGTTCTTCACCACTTCGACGTTCGGCTTGGGCCGGGGCACATCCTGAAAGAACCGCCGCCATTCGGAGTGACCCTGGAGACTGGCCATCCACTCCGGATGAGCATCGGCGAGTTCCGGACAGCGGGCGATTTCGATCCAATAGTAGAGGTCGAGTCCGGACTCTTGGATGCGCTGGGCTGCGGATACTTCGCGCTGCCGTTCCTCGCCCGATCGTCCCTCCAATTGCAGTACGATCGCATTGGTCCCGCCGCCTTTCGCCGCCTGCAGCTCCGATCGTGTGACCTGCACATCGGACAACATGATGGCATGCAGCTTTTCGTCCGCGCCCACGCAATTGACTGCGAGGAGTCTCGCGAACAGGTGCGCGACGAGAGGCGCCGCAACGGACCAGGTGCTATTTGGACGGATCATAGAATTGTGTCTTCGGGAATTCAGCGACCCAGGCATACCAGTGGCATTGTACTCCGCTGACCCAGCGCAGCTCCTTGTGCCGCAACGGTCCGTCAACGCCACGGCCGGCGAGTGTCCACCGCGTTCCGGTCTCGCGATCCTTAATGGGGGCCGATTCGGGAGATATCGGATCGGCGTAAAAAGTCAACGTCCGCCCATCAAGTTCTCGGCTAAAAGCCACAGCCGTGCGGGTCGGCTCGTACCAGAACACCGCGATCTCCTGGTCGGCAAGCGAGTCGTTGAAGCATGCCCGCCGGTCTGCGCCAACGATCGGATAGGCCTTCGTCTGTCCGTCGATCTCGACACCCAGTACAGTAGCCATCGGCTTCAGCCGGGGATCGACTTCCCCCATCGTTTGTTCTGCCTCCCTGCTCATCGCATTCGGCAGAGGCGTAACCTTATACTTTGAACCATCAAACAAGTCGTACGATGTCGATTCCGGGTGCAGCATCAGCCAGTATCCCCAATCGGTAACCATGCTGGGAATCCTCTTCAGCCGCTTCCCCTTATTCGGCCCATCAAAACAAACACCACTCAGCGCCGACCACAACGAGCCGTCCGGGCCGTTGACGATCATCACACCATTTTTCCAGCCGTGGAAGTTGTATCCGTAGTCTTTCTCATATGCGGCGATATAGCCGCCGTCCGGATCATAGAAGAACAAGCCGTACGTGTCGTTAATCACCCGTGGGCCAGATAGAAAATGCTTTACGGGAATTGCACCGCCGTTGTGAGCACCACGCAGCCACACAACCGCGCGGTCCTCGTAGCGGATAAGCTCCTTGCGGTGCTGCGTCGAACAATAAGAACAAGGCGGTTCGGTCAAAGCCTGAAAGAGGCTCGGCCGCACTAAGATGCGGTCGTTGGAGGCTCGACCCTCCGCCAAAACTGTCCCACAAGTGAAAACACTCGCCGCGGCGATCACCGCGTAGCCGACTTGACGTGAAAGACTCGCTTGCATTGCATGGCCGTCCTTTCCGAGGAATGAAGCCGCAGGCCATCTTAGCGAGCTCGGAACTCGACCGCGAGTTCCGTCCCGGTAAATTCCTCTCCGTGAGTCGCGTCACTTGGAAACACCTGCGCAACCAGCTGCGATTTCAGCGGGACTGGTCCGACCTACAGGTGACTCGTCCCCTGTGGAAGTCTTGGGCCGAGACCGACGAAGCGGTGTGGAGCGCCGCCGAAAACGTCTCATGATTATCCTCATGGCCGATCCTCTTGCTTCGCAAACCGTGAGTGGCGGCAATCAAGTGCCGAGAACAATAATTGAATGACCAAGTTGTTCGGCTTCCGCCAGACTGTCCGTGACCAGTACGGCGGGAATTCACCTCTCTGAGTAGTTCCGCTACACGCGTCTGGCGGACCGAGGTGTCCAGCTATCCCAGTCCATAAGCATCGTCTTGCGCGACCGTCAGATGGGAAAGAGAGCGTAGTCTTGAAAAAGATAGCCCACGTCGCGCTG
>JBFWYF010000657.1:0-4754 GCA_050186685.1 Pirellulaceae bacterium | reverse complement strand
AGGCGATAAACAGGATGCGACGGCGCAATAAGCAAGGCACAGAAGCTGCGATGCGGCTCCCGCAGCGCTCTGACAATGGTTCGCCGTGTTCGATCATCGTCGCTTCTGTGCGTTTTTCAACAGCCTGCTAATGCTTGGATTAAACAGGCGGGGGAGATGGAAATGTCTGACGAGTTCTGGGTTCGCCGCGGGAAGGGTATCTCTGCGATCGGAATACCGCTAATCGTAATGTCTGCGCTCAAGAGTGGGCAGCGACACTGGATCGGCGAGTATTTCATTGTAATCGCCGGTCGACATCCGGCGTTTCTTGCGCAGCGCACATCCGTTGACACGAAAGACGTGCCTGAGGACGTGCTTCGCGTCGATGCGGCGTGGATGAAGGCTGAACTAGAGCAGCAGGTTAAGACGGCCATCTCAATTCGCAACTTCGATCTGTATGAGAAGACGAAGAGTGACGTTTACCTCCAATACGTCGAACTGGAAGATGGCGACCGCGCTGACATTCTGCATTTCTGGATGCTGAACCAACACCAGCAGGAGATCGAGAGGATAAAGGAGATGACTCAAAGCGCAGCGTTGAAGAGTTTCCTTACCGACGTTGTGCGCTTGTCGCCGATCGTTGTAACACCGCTTGCATAACGATGCTATGCGCCGTCAGCGTGACCAGACGAGCGTGGCTATCGACTTAAATTTGCTGACGCCCAGAGCGCCGCGCTCGTTACGTGATTTCGATCCGGGTGTGGTGAGCGCGGCAATCACAGACGTCCGATCCGCTTCATAGATTGCCGTCGCATCGAGAGCCTCGTCCATCAGGACAAGCAGAACCGCATCGAACTCCTTGTCCACGTCGATGCTGCCGATCCGTTGGCCGGGCTTGCTGCCCGGCAGGATGCAACGCACTTTGATTTGTAGGCGCACTCTGGCGCCATCCTCAATGCGGATCGCGTCGTAGCCCGCCTGTCTCGGCGGCACGAGCTCGAGCCCCAGAATCCTTGCAGCCTCGAACTCCGCGACTTCGCCCGTTACGCCCAGAGGTTTGCCGGTGAGCGCGCGGTAACGGCGCGCCAGCTTTTTGGCTTCACCCAGCACGGACATGATCTCGTCGTTGTTGCTCACGTTGTCCTTCCGTCCGTTGCCGCACAGCCGATTCTAATGACCGGGCGATTGGTGCCGTTTGTCCGAGGTCACGTTCCCCGCGTGCGTTCGTCTCTTTGTCTTTCTGGCGGGTTGCTGTCCGAACTCTTACGCCTTCTCCTTTAGCTGGCTGGTTTCCGGTTCGCAAGGTTTCCGGCTGGCGCCGCGCGGGGCTCGCTCCCGTGTAGTCGCTTTAGTCGCTGCCGGACTGACATCCGGCGGCTTCCTCGCTCCGGCCCGCTCCATTCGCGGCCCGCGACCTTGCGCCCCGTCTCCCTATCGCCAGCTTTCGGGGGAGGCGTGTTCGCACACCAACCCTTAAACCGAAAGGAGACTTACATGAGCACGCGAAAACAACAGACCAAAGAAACCAAACAGCAGAGCACCAACACCGTTCTCGCTTTCAAGACCCTGCGCGCGCGTGACCGCGTGCTCGGCGAGTGTCGCGTGCGCTCCAGTCTTGAGAGCTGCGCTGCGGCGTGGCCGGGGACTTCCACAACAGGCAATCCCGCCTGCAAGGAGAAGTCCCATGAAGTCGAATGCATTCATCGAAAACACGACCGTCCGGCAGGACGTTTACACCCGCGTCACCGCGAAAGTGATCGCCGATCTCGAGGCCGGCGTCCGCACCTGGATGAAGCCCTGGAGCGGCGATAACGCTGCCGGCAAGATCAACATCCCGCTGCGTCACTGCGGCACGCCGTATCGCGGCATCAACATCCTTCTGCTTTGGGGCGAAGCCCTGGAGAGGGGCTACCCGCATTGTCTTGACGGGGCGCGTGACCGACCCGGCGGAGCGGCAGGGTGAGACCTTCGAGCTGACGATCCGGGGCGATGACAGCCCTGGTACGCGGGTCAATCTCAAGCTACGCGATATGCAGCAGCGCGATGAGCACCGGGTGCCCAAGTACCGCGAGTACCGGGGGCAATCGCTGCCCGTGTACAGGCCCGTTCCGGGGATCGCGACGTTAAGCCGCGCCGGAAAGGAATCGCCGTGGACGGCCTGGATCAATCTCGCACCGCATTTGGTCAGCGATATGCTCGTGATGCTCGGGACGGGAATGCGGCTCTACCTGTCGATCTACGAACGTAAGCAGGGGCGCGAGCGCTGGATACGCAGCCTGTCTCTTCAGACCACGGACCCGAGCACGGAGTAGCGTTGCTGATCTGGCAAGCGCTTTCCGTTTCGGCAATGAGCGATGCTTTGCGTTTGGGAGGCCGCTGGATGCGTTTTCATAATCGTCCGCTGTCTCGTTACTTCGGAAAGAGATGGAGCAATCCACGGCGTACGGGAAGCGAAATGCAGCGCTACGGAAATCCGTGAGTTCGCCGGGAGCGTGAGCGACCGGCGTCCGTGGTCACCGGCAGGAGCAGTGAGCCGATTTAGCGGCGAAACTGTGGATGCCGTGACCCGCAAGCTGTGTGATGTACTACATCACCAGCTTGCCAAAGTGGGCGTGCCGCCCCCTGTTGGATACCCCCTGCGGCTCGCGCATCTTCGGCACCTTAGCCTCATGCGCGAGTCGGGAGCCTTCGAGCTCCCGTACCCATGACCAACCTTTCGCAGGTTGGATGCGCGTCCCGGAACGCTGGCCGCGTTTCCGGGTTGGGGGCTGTTCGTGCCCCCACGGCTGACCGCCTTCCCGACGACCAACCCTGCGCGGTTTGGATGCGCGCCAACCTCATCGCGGTTGGATTGCGACCCGCCTTCGCTGAAAGCTACGACGGGCAGGCCGGGGAGACTTCGCTCTGCCCCGGAGCCCCATCGAGCAACGGGCCTCAATGTGCGGCCCTTGTGCAACCCCGAGCTGGCCCGCCAATCTGGGGTGGGGAAGCCGTAGTGTCGGGTAGATTTTCCCGCTATGCCGATGTGTATCCAATGGATACACTGTCCTGAATGCGAAAAGACGTGGGCCTTCGGATTCGGGTGGAACGCGGACTTCGCGATGAATTTCTCGATGCCTGCCGCGCGGACGAAAAACCCGCAGCCCAGGTCATTCGGGAGTTCATGCGCCAGTACGTCCTAGCCGAACGGACGAAGCCGAGACAGAAGAAGAGACGCTTACCAGAAGGCTAATGAGCAGTGACTGACGCCGTCCAGAAGATCGAGCAGTTCCTCGAATACGTCCAGCTCCTGAAAGGGGATGAGAAAGGCGAGGCGCAGGTGTTCTGTGATCGCCTGTTCCAGGCCTTCGGACACAAGGGCTACAAGGAGGCCGGCGCCGAACTTGAGTTTCGCATCAAGAAGCAGTCAACGGGGGGAACGAGTTTCGCCGATCTGATCTGGAAGCCGCGTCTGCTCATAGAGATGAAGAAGCGCGGCGAGAAGCTCTTCCTGCACTACAAGCAGGCGTTCGACTACTGGATTCATGCGGTTCCCAACAGGCCGCGCTATGTCGTTCTCTGTAACTTCGACGAGTTCTGGATATACGACTTTGACAAACAGATCGACGAACCTGTCGATATCGTCAAGATCGTTGATCTGGCGAAGCGCTACACCGCGCTCAACTTCCTGTTCCCCGAAGACCCGGCACCGGTCTTCGGCAACGATCTTGAAGCGGTATCGCGCGATGCCGCCGATAAGGTCGCAAAGATGTTCAATTCACTCATCGCTCGAAGCATCCCCCGCGAACAGGCGCAGCGTTTCGCGCTCCAGACCGTAGTCGCCATGTTCGCCGAGGACATCGGAATGTTGCCCGCGTCCACGGTCTACGGCATTGCGAACGACTGTCTGCACAAGTCACAACGTTCCTACGACCTCTTCGGCGGCCTGTTCGCCCAGATGAACACGCCTATGCCCGCCACGGGGGGGCGCTTCAAAGGCGTACCCTACTTTAACGGCGGGATATTCCAGACGATCGCGCCGATCGACCTGACGAAGGACGAGCTCGTTTTGATTGGAGGCGAGGACGGCGCAGCGACGCGCGACTGGTCGAAAGTAAACCCCGCGATCTTCGGCACGATCTTCCAGCAGAGCATGGACGCCGAGGATCGCCATGCCTACGGGGCTCACTTCACATCGGAAGCCGACATCACTCGCATCATTACGCCGACGATTTCGCAGCCTTGGCGCGAGCGCATCGCCAAGGCTTCCACCATGAAGGACTTGCTAGCGCTCAGGTCGGAATTGATGACCTTCAAGGTGCTTGATCCCGCCTGCGGCAGCGGCAACTTTCTCTACCTCGCTTACCGGGAGCTCGTCCGCATCGAAATCGCACTCATGGCCAAGCTGAAGGCATCGGTTAGTGCGGCGAAGTTTCAGGAGCAGGCGAAAACCGCGTCGGTCATTAGCCCAAAGCAGTTCTACGGAATTGACCGCGATTCCTTTGGTGTCGAGCTCGCGAAAGTCACGTTGATGCTTGCCAAGAAGCTCGCCATTGACGAGGCCATAGAAGTTCTGGAGCGCGAGCAGATTGAGCTGCCATTGCACAGCGAGGACGCGCTGCCTCTCGACAACCTAGACAAGAATCTAATCTGCGACGATGCGCTGTTCACCAAGTGGCCTGAAGTCGATGCCATCATCGGCAACCCGCCGTACCAGAGCAAAAATAAGATGATTGATGAGTTTGGGCGCGCGTATGTAAACCGTGTCCGAAAGAGGTATCCCGGCGTTCCGGGCC